>JAJYVN010000213.1 GCA_021791995.1 Bacillota bacterium | reverse complement strand
CGTCCAAGCCGTGCATGGCCGATTCCTGCAATGGTGCCGAGACATGATTCACTACGAATGCATTGCGTTGGGTTGGACACCGACCATCGAGCCCTTGGTACCATATCAATTGGTTACATGATGCACCAACTGCGAGTGTAGTACTATTGCATGAGCGCGAAACTCGTATCAACGTTTCCCAACCCCCTCGGCAAGGGCTGAAAGACTAAAGTGGCCGGATAGCTCACAGCCGTCGGTGCAGCCGTTTTTCCGCCAACCGCGCAGCCCGCGAGGACTCCGCCTGCCCCCAGTCCCAACGCACCGCTCGCCCCTCCCCGCAGGAGGGCCCTTCGGCTTACCCGCAGCCAACGATACGTACTACCCACGCCCATCCACCTCCTCGATCCAGTTCCATCCCAATTTGGCCTTCGGGATTGCAGTGGCCATTCCTCCTGCTTCTGCGCGACCAGAGCCGAGGTTGCCCGCTTCCCTCGGGAGAGCTTCTGATCACTGACTCGCGCAACACCCCAAGCCCCACACCCCGCGGAAAGAAGCTGTGGGAGGTCACAGCACATCCCACGCGCCTTCCCTCGCATTGGGTCCAAGAGCATACAAATCTCCCACTTCTGTATGTCGCCGCACACCAGTGTGACGGGACCAGGTCGGCATCCACCGCTCCATGTCTCGCGCCTGCAGCCGGATAGACCGGGCACAGTGGCAGTGGCTTGACACCCACCCGCCCAACAGTCGGTGCGGTGGGGATGTCCCGCGGGGAGATCCCCGTGTTCAGTAAGCGTTGGGGCCAAACTTGAGCGGCTCCCCACAGCGTTGTGCCTGTCTGGCGATTTACCTGGCCGCTTCTCCCGAACGCCACAAGAAGTCCTGGAGAGGCGCGGCGACTTGGATCTTTGCTTCTCCACGGCAGGAAGGCATCGGAGGCACACGAATGCGTAATGGTCTGGTGGTAGGCCGACGGGCGACCAGGCCGTCTGATCACGCGAACGGCGGCCCTCCTGGCCCCCACGAAAAACAGACGAGGGGAGCGACAGCGCGTGCGAATCGGGTTCATCGGTGTGGGTCGGCGGATGACCGGCCACATCAAACGGATTCAGGCGATGGTAGACTGCGAGATCGTTGCCTTCTGTGATGTAGCGCCCGAAGCAGCGGAGGCAAGGGTTGCCCAATTCGGAGGAGCCGCCTTCACAGACGCGCGCTCAATGCTCGAGGCTGCACGGCCAGATGCGGTGTTGATGGGGTTGCCGCCGTTTGCCCACGGAACGGCAGAGGCGGCGTGCATCGAGGCCGAGGTCCCGTTCTGGATGGAAAAGCCCGTGCACCTTGACATCGACCAGGCGCGCGAGTTCGCCGCGAGGGTGGCCACCAAGGGGATCGTGACGTCGGTCGGCTACCAGGAGCGCTACCTCGACATTGTCGAGCGTCTTGAGACGGAATTGGCTTCCCGCAACGCCGGAATTGCCTTCGGTTATTGGATGGGGGGTAGCCCGGCGGGGTGGTGGGTGCGTAAGGAGAAGTCAGGGGGGCAGCCAGTGGAGCAGACGACGCACGTCTTCGATCTCGCGCGTCATCTGTTCGGCCCGGCGCGTCGCATTTACGCAGCCGGCGTCACCGGGATCATCCCGCCGGACGGCGTGCGCAACATCGAGGACGCCTCGGCGGCAACAGTCGAATTCGCCAGCGGCGTTGTGGCCGTCATTTCCTCGGCGTGCTACCTGCAGGTGGGGCAGAACGTTCCGGCCGGACTCGACGTGTTCTGTCGGGATGCGAATCTTCACTACCAACGGCGGCACTCGCTCACGCTAACGACGGCCGGGGGGAGCACCACCTGGAGCAGCCATAATGATTCGGAGCAGGACATGCTGGTCGACTTTTTGGCTGCCGTACGCGGAGGAGACCCCTCGAGGGTGCGGTGTTCGTATGCGCAGGGAGTGGAGGCGCTGGAACTGTCGTTGGCGGTCAACCGAGCGCTCGAGACAAGAAGGGTCGTGGACCTGCCGCTGTAGGGTGTGCTACGCGGCCCCCGTGTCGCGGGCGGGATCTGCCAACCGTCCGCGACGCTGAGGGCACCGCGCTGACCATGACGTTGGCTTCGCCGGGAGGATGGCCGTGAACGAGCGCCAGAATGTACTGTTGGTCTTCAGTGACCAGGAAAGTCACCACGACCTGCTGCCGGGGATCCAGACCCCGCACCTGGAACGCCTGGCAGCCCGCGGCGTGTGCTTCACAGAGTCGTACTGTGTTGCGCCACAGTGTTCCCCGGCCCGAAGCAGTTTGCTGACCGGCCTCTACCCGCACCAGACCGGGGTGCAGACCAATCTGGACGCCATCGGGGCCCGCCCCCTCCAGGCAGGGAGCCGGACACTGGGCGACATCGCTCGCGACGCGGGATATCGTACGGCATACTTCGGGAAGTGGCACCTTTCCTCCGCGCCTGGGCCAGAGGCGTTCGGGTTTGATTACGTCGGGCCCTCCCCCCGTGCTGGGGCGGATTCCGCATTGGCCGAACGAGCGGCGCAATGGCTGAGAAGCCAAACCAACCGACCGGATCCCTGGTTAGCTGTGGTGTCGTTCACCAATCCCCATGATATCTACCAGGTGGTACGTCGCCCGGAGGCGACAAGCGATGGGCGAACTTGGTTGCCCCCGAGTTGGCAGGACGATCTCTCCTTGAAACCGAACGCCCACCGCGTCTTCATGGAACAAGATCAGGGACGCCCTTGGCTGGGTGCGTCCTCGCGGGAGTGGGCGCACTACCGGAGTCAGTACTACGGACTGATCGAGCAGGTTGACGCCTGTTTGGGCCGCCTGCTCGATCTATTGGACCGGGAGGGCTTGTGGAGCCGCACCGCTGTCATCTACACCTCCGACCACGGCGACCTGGCCGGCGCCCACGCCATGCCGTTCAAAGCGCCCTGTATGTATGAAGAGTTGCTGCGGGTGCCGCTGGTGATCGCCTGGGAAGGGATTGCGCCCCCAGGGTTTCGGCAACCGGGATTGGTGAGTCACCTGGATGTGGTGCCGACGTTGGCCGCGGCGATGGGGCTACCGAGAGCCCAGCTTCCGGGCCGCAATCTGCAAGCGCTGTGGGAAGGCCGGCCTTGGAGGGATCAGCTGTTTTTCGAATACCTCTCCAAGCAGCGCTGGCTCTGCCCGATCCGCGCGGTCCGCTCTGGCCCCTGGAAGTTGAATCACTACCTCCGGGACCGCGACGAACTCTACGATCTACAGTCAGATCCAAACGAGATGCGCAACTTGGCGGCCGACCCCATGTATCGCGCCGTCTATGAGCGTCTGTTGGCACGCCTGGAGCAATGGCGCTCCGAATCTCGCGATGTCCTGCCTGAAGCGTTGCCTGGCTGAACGCCAGTTTCGCGGGACGCCAACAGCGAGTCGGGCGACATGGGGCAACTGCTGCCCGCATTGGTCCGACCACCGCCCACTCGCCGCAGTGCAATCGTTTCCTTAGTCCCGGCATTTGGGAGGAGTAGCCATGAAGCAGTCGAACATTTTTTCCGTAAGGAAGGGCGGTGCCGCCGCATGCCTCCAGCGTTGAACGTTCTCTGGATCTCCCTGGAAGACACGAGTCCTCGCTTCGGCTGTTACGGTGATCCCTTGGCGCGTACGCCGCACATCGACCGCTTGGCACGGGAAGGTCGCCGGTATCCCCTAGCTTTCTCGACCTGCGCCGTGTGCGCGCCAAGCCGGTGTGCCGTAATTACGGGCATGTACGCGACATCGATCGGCGGGCACCACATGCGCACCACGCACTCCAGTGCGCATTCCCCGGAACTCCCGACGCCCTACAACGTGGTACCACCTCCGTACGTCAAGACGTTCACGGAGTACCTGCGGGCCGCGGGATATTACTGCACCAACAATGCCAAGACGGACTACCAGTTCACCCCTCCGTGCACAGCGTGGGATGAGTGCGGGCCAACAGCGCACTGGCGTCACCGTGACCCTGGACAGCCGTTCTTCGCGGTATTTAACCCGACGGTGACCCACGAGAGCGGCATGTGGCCGCGTGCGGACCGCCAGGTCCTGACTGATCCGGACAAGGTGGAGCTGCCTCCCTACCTTCCCGATACGCCCAAGGCGCGGTTGGCGCTGGCAAGGCACTACGACAACCTGGAGGTCGCAGACCGGCAGTTGGGTGAACTTCTTGATCAGCTGGACAGCGACGGTCTTGCCGAAAACACGGCGGTCTTCCTCTGGAGCGATCACGGTGAAGGATTACCCCGAGCCAAGCGCTGGCCCTACGATGCCGGTATCCGCATCCCGTTGATCGTCCGATGGCCAGACCACCTACCTCCCAGCAGCACCGCAGAGGATTTGGTGAGTCTGATCGACTTGGCGCCAACCGTACTCTCCATGGTGGGGATCCAGCTGCCGCGCCACTTTCAGGGGCAAGCGTTCCTCGGAGATGCAGCCAGCTCGCGGCAGTACGTGTTCGCCTCCCGCGACCGCCACGACGAGGCGTACGATATGGTCCGCGCCGTGCGGGATCAACGGTTCAAATACATCCGCCACTTCTTCCCGGGGACGCCCTACCTGCCGTGGATTCCATACCGGAACAGGCACCCGGTGATGCAGGAGTTGTGGCGCCTCTACGCCGAGGGACGCTTGACGGGTCCGCAAACGGTATTGTTCGAGCCCCGCCCGCCCGAGGAACTGTACGACACCTCGGTCGATCCCTACGAACTGCACAACCTCGCGCAGGATCCGGCCCATGCGGCAACCCTGGAGCGGCTGCGGCAGGCGTGCGAGACATGGCGGCGCACTTGCGGTGATCTGGGAGACGAGCCGGAGGCGCAAATGGCCGCGCGGATGTGGCCCGGGGGTATTCAGCCGGAGACCGTCGTGCCGTTGTTCATCCCGCTGGGACCGGAAGGCGCGGGGGTTGAGCCGTCCGATAAGGGTGGGGCCTTCCCGGATCCGCTCCTGCTCCAGATGCACTGCGCAACGCAGGGCGCATCGATCAACTACACGTTCGAGGCGGGGGAAGCGGCAAAATGGAGGCTCTATACGGCCCCACTCCGGCTTCCCCACGGCGCGACAACGGTGCGAGCTAAGGCGGGTCGCATCGGGTTCAAGGATAGCGCGGAGCAAAAAGCGACCTTTTTGGTCGAGCGTACCCAGGCAACCGCAACACGTTGAAGGCCGGGAGTGGTGTCAGGCGCCGGACACAGGTGGTGTCAACTGCTGCCCGATTTGCCTGACAAACCGCGACAACCGTTGTTCGTGCCGCCCCAATCCGGCTTGCGCCGGTTGCCCATGGTTCCCTCTCCCCTTGCGGAGAAAGAGTCGACCCGTT
>JAJYVN010000212.1 GCA_021791995.1 Bacillota bacterium | reverse complement strand
GGTGGAGCTGGACCCTGTACCCTATGAGCAGATCGTCGCTCGTCATTGAGCAATAAAGCCACGACCACTACCGGTAGTAGGTGTGGCAGTCAAGGGGATACCCAGATATACGAATTCCACCCGCCTCGGGACTTCACCCTAATCCCGCTGTCGCCATGCGTCCTTTAAAAGCAGGCCGCCCGGTCCGGATGACTCCCCGCCTATGGCGCCATGTCATCAACGTTGACCTGTCTCTCATCAGGGGGCGACGGAATATCCACTGACACTATCGCCAGCCGCTCGCGTTCCTGGCGAATCAACCCTAAAAAGGCATGGAGGCCGATCGAAATGATAGCTGCCATCACTAGAGCGGTAAGTATCATCGCCAGGGATCATGCCCCCTACTCGGAGCACCTTGACGCGGCAAACGCCACCGCTGCTGATTTTCCGCCCGTCGGAGCGGCTGCGTCAACCAGGCGCTCAAAGTCCGCCCGGGCATCCGCATAACACCCCCTGAAGACGACGAGATCTGCGGTGAAGTGCGGCAGGTCTCGCCAGGAAGCGGCCAGAAGGCCTCGAAGTTATGGGTTCGTTCGTGATTCGGCAGTCCGACGGCTGGAGCACTGACAGGGAGTTGGTAGGGGTTGAAGACGCGCGTCGCATTGGTGGGAGCCGGCGGCATCGGAAGATACCATTATGAGCAATTGAAGAAGATCGAAGACATCGAGGTTGTTGGGGTTTCAGATGTTGCGCTGGAGCGGGCCCGGGAAATGAGCAGTCGAGTTGGCGGGTGTCCCGCGTTCGACAATCATGTGGAGATGTATGACACAGTGAGGCCCGTGGCGGTCTTCATCGGCATTCCGCCCTTCGCCCACTCGGACCAGGAGACGGCGGCGGCCGAGCGGGGAATTCACATCTTCGTCCAGAAACCGCCGACGACTACGATGGAAAAGGCGCACGCGGTCCTCGCGGCCGTAGAGAAAGCCGGTGTTGTCACAGCGGTCGGGTTTCAGGACCGCTATCTCGATGTCGTCGAGGAAGCTAAGACTGCCCTGAGTGATCAAAAGCCCGGCCTCGCCATGGGGTATTGGCTCGGCGGTATGCCTGGGGTGCCGTGGTGGCGGGTTCGCGCACAGTCCGGTGGCCAGGCCGTCGAACAAACAATCCATATTTTCGACACCGCCCGCTATCTGTTCGGAGAGGCGGAATCCGTGTTCGCAGCGGCACGGAAGGGGTTGATGTTAGATGTACCGAACTACGACGTGGATGATTCCTCAGCGATGACGATTCAATTCAAGTCTGGTGTGCTGTGTACAATCTTTTCCGCCTGCTTTCTACGGGGAGGACCGGGGAAAGCTGGCTTGGACGTTTACTGCCAAAACCTAAAGATCGAATACGGCCTTCGCAACAACGTTCGCCTGAGCGGCCACCGAGAGATTCGCGAGGTCCGGCACCGTAATGACAACGATCTGGACTGTGTCAAGACCTTCATTGACGCAGTGCGGGGCGGGGACCGGCAAAGGATCCGCTCCCCATATGCAGACGCCGTCAAGAGCCTTGAGTTGCCGCTCGCCGGCCAGCGGTCGATCGACACCGGCCGAATCGCGCAACTCGGTTAGAGCAGTATAGGTCCCGCCCATACACAATATGGATGGTGGCCACCTCTAACCACCATCCATACCATTTTGGTATCCCCGGTCAGGGATTCGGTTTTCGAAGCACATAAGGGGGCATCTCTATGAACGATAGACCAGTGGGCATAGCTGTCATTGGGTGCGGCAGCACCGCCCATCGCCGTCACCTACCGGTGTGGCGCGATCTTCCCGGAGCCCGTCTCGTCGCAGTCGTCTCCCGTGACCCTACCCGGCGGCAGGAGGCCGCAGCGCAATATGGGGCGCTGAGGGCGCTGGCGGACTGGCGGGAGTTGCTCACGGATGCGTCGGTCGAAGCCGTGGACGTGTGCACTCCCCATCCCCAGCATGGTGAAATTGCCATTGCCATGGCCGCGGCTGGCAAACATGTCCTATGTGAAAAACCTCTGGCAACAGATCTTCCGGTGGCCATGGCAATGGTGGAGGCGGCCAAGGCGGCCGGCGTGGTCTTGATGCCGTTCCTCAACATGCGTCTGTTGGGGGCGTCCGCCACAGCAATCGCACTCGTGCGGCAGGGTGCGATCGGCGAGCCCCAAATACTGCGCGGGGTCATGGCCCACGGCGGGCCTGACCGGACGGATATTCGGCGCGAGTGGTTTTGGCAGGCATCTTCCGGAGGTGGAGCCATCCTCGATTTAGGGCCGCACATCTTCGATCTGGCCGCGCAAATCATGCCCGCACCGGCATCGCGTATCCGGGCTACGCTGCGGCAACCGCCCGGTATGGCGGTGGAATCCGACGGGTTCGTGGAGATCGAATATAATGATGGCTCGATCGCGCACATGAGCTTATCATGGTCATTGGTCGCTGCCCGGGAAAGCTCGCTCACGGTACATGGGACGACTGGATCGCTCCGCATCCAATTGCTGCTGGCGCCGGATCCGGCTCCCAATGCCCCAGCGGCCCCCTTGGTGCTATCCTCTCGGCGGCCCGGCGATCCTGCAGTCTCGTACCCGACCCCAGCAACTTCGACGGAACCGTGTTCGATCTTTCTCCAAGCCGTGCGAGGAGGGGATGTGTCTCTGTCCGCGGATGCAGGCCTGGAAGTCATGCGTTACATTAGTGGATGCTACCGTTCACATCAGCATGGGAGTGCCTGGGTCTCCGTGAAATGACGAACCTCACCGGGTACCGCGCCCGGTCCCGATCGGTGATGTGCGCTACGCAGTGCACGGATTCACTGGTCCGCCAGGAGGGACTGTATCATGGCCTCGGAATATTCGTTCGACGTAGTGAATCGCGTGGACATGTTCGAAGTGCAAAACGCGGTGAACCAAGCACACAAAGAGGTGGCTGTTCGGTATGACTTTCGCGGCACAAAGACCAGACTGGATCTAGATTTGAAATCCGGCACCATCACACTCACAGCGGAAGCTGACCAGCAACTGCATAATCTTCTGGAGTTGCTGCAACAGCGGCTGGCAAAGCGGGGAGTCAGTCTGCGGGCGCTGGAGGTGGGCAAGCCTCAGCCCGCAGGGGGCGACACGCTCCGGCAGATCATCATGCTGCGCCAAGGTATTCCTAGCGAAACGGCACGTGAGATGTCCCGGCTATTGCGCGAAAGCAACCTCAAAGTTACCAGTCAAATACAGGACAATCAACTGCGCGTAGTGGGTGCCAAGAAGGACGACTTGCAGGCAGCGATTACCATGCTCAAGCAACACGACTTTGGCATCGATCTTCAGTTCGTCAATTACCGCTGACGTTGGCCAGGCAGGCACGGAGCATACTGGACTCGATCATGGCATCATATTAGCGAGTCTTGGGCGCGCACTGCGCCGGCAGCCCTACCCTCATCGTATCCCGCCCAGCGCCCGATAATCGGAGTACTGGATTGGGTTGCAGGGCGGGAACGGCGGTGGCGGCTTGAGGAGCGTCCAGGTACCCAGTGCGGTCGGCTTCAGGCTGGGAAAAGCCGTCAACGACGAGCGGGGCCGTGTGCTTCTCGCCGTCGGCACAACAATCACTCCCGGGCTCTCTGATGCGTTGGCCCGTCGCGGATACGCCCATGTCTACATTCTGGACGGCATTGCGGATGACGCAGAGCCGAAGGACGTCTTGACCGAACGCACCAGAGCCTTGGCCGTCCAAACCGCACGCCATTGCTTCCGGCACATAGAGCGGGGAGAGACCCTACCTTTGAAGGCAGTCCAGGAAGCGGTAGACGCGATTTTAGCCGATCTCCAGAAGGCGGGGAATGCCGCTCTGGAGTTCGCTACCCTGCGCAGTGTTAGTGACTATACATTCGTGCACTCGGTCAACGTTTGTGTATATTCATTGCTCATTGGCCACGCCATTGGCATTGTCGGGGAAGATTTGCGTGCTCTAGGTGCAGGCGCACTGCTCCACGACGTAGGCAAAATACTTTGCGCTGATCTGTGCGCCAAAGGAGGTCCCCTATCTCCGGACGACTGGGTACGCATCCGCCAGCATCCGATCGACGGATTCGAAATGCTTCGCCAGCATCGAGAACTACATCTGTTCGTGGCCCACATCGCGTTCCAGCATCATGAGCGAATGGACGGTAGCGGCTATCCGCGCGGATTGCGCGGCAATAAGATTCTACCGCTGGCCCGGATTGTCGCGGTGGGAGACGTCTACGACGCCATGACCGCCGAGCGGCCGTATGCAGCATGCCGTCCGCCACACGAGGCGCTGGCAGTAGTACGTTCAGGTGCTGGGATGCTTTTCGACACCGAAGTCGTACGCGTATTCCTGCAACGCGTCGCCATCTATCCAGTGGGTACACCTGTACTGCTCGCAGACAGCACAATTGGCGTAGTAGTAAATCAGGGAACGACACCCGGAGAACCTGTGGTCCGGCTGCTGGGTCGGGCTGGCGAAGTCTATCATACCCCGATCCATGTACCCGCAACCGGAAAGAACGCAGTGGTTCAGGTGCTTGGTCAATGGCCGAAATGGCTACAACAATCGGGCCGAAGTCTGTAGCCCTCGCTCCCGACGCCGGCAAAGCCAAGTGTAGGGCTCGGCTTGGATGTCACGGGTGTAGCGTCCCGCGGTAAATGGCGTGAGAAGGAGGTTTCTGTCCCGAAGTAGCTGACGCGCTGGGGAAGTTGCCGCCGGGTGGCGAAGGAGGGCGCCATCCGGCGGTTTTGGTTATGTCCGGAAACAGGCAAAGCCCCCCTGCCGTGGTTTGGCTGCCTGTCAGGGGGACTTCACACAAAGGCGGTCGCCCACCCTTGGCATGCCTCACGATAAACGACATCGTGGCCCTGATCAAGCGGTTGGTGGCGGTGTACGAGAACTGGTCGCGGGAGGGAGACATCAGCGCACATCGTCCCTGTCCCGCTGAGGGGTGTGACTGCCAGTTCCGCCACCGGCACGGCTGGCAGTCGCGCTTTGTGGTCTGCGGGGGCCGGGGGGAACAGATCCGGGTGTTGCGGCTGTTCTGCCCCAAGTGCGGTAAGACGGAGACGTTGTCGCCGGAATGGCTGCGGCGGTACTCACCGTATCCCTGGCCGTGGCAGGAGGCCGCCGCCTTGTACTACGTCGGCGGTCCGGGGGGCTACCGGCCGGTGGCCTCCCTCTTCGGCGTGGACTACACGGTGCTCTGGGGCTGGGTGCGGCCGTTGGCGGCGGTCGCCGTGGACCTGGTCGAGGTGGTGGTGAGCGAACTGCTGCACCAGGAGCCGGGGGCGGAATTGGACCTGAAGCCGGTGGCCCACGGGGCGGTGCTGCACA
>JAJYVN010000008.1 GCA_021791995.1 Bacillota bacterium | reverse complement strand
GCAAGACCAGCCGCAGCCCGGATGATGGGGACAAAGGCCCCCATCGCGCCTGCCCCTACCACAACCCCGACGAGCCCCACCAGCATGGCGCGCCATTGCCACGATCGCTGGCTCCTCGGTGCTGGCGGTTCCTCCATGTTTTCCAATCCATCGCACTCCTTGTTGGGACGAGATCTTCGGCCTAAGGATGAGCGACCTTGCAGTGGAAGTCCCTGCACCGACCGATGGTCAGATGCAATCTTCCCAGCGCGTTGACTGTGTTTCAGCGATGACGGCTGCCCCCGACTCGCCGTGGCAGAACGCGTTCCCTGTGCGCCCACGGTTCTCGGACAGCAAGGACTTCAGGCCCACGGCGGTACGAACCGCCGGAAGTTCGCAGGGTTCGCACGACAGGACCGGATGGCAGGTGGTCGGCGTGCCATCCGGGTGACGGTGCGGGTTGATCTTGATCGCCTTGCCGCTCTCGGCGGGCACGCGGAGGCACCAGCCGTCGCCCTTAGCGAAGCGGCACTGCCGCGGGGCCGTATCCGGGCGGTCTACGGTGGATGGGACGGCGGGGGGGTGCTCGGAGGCTTGCCCCTTCTTGAATCGCTCGCGTAGACGGGCTGTGAGCCGAAACGTGCCCGCAATGTCGTACCGAGGCCCGGACGCTTGCGACATCGCGTTGGACACGTGGCGCAACTTTATCAGGCAAGCGATGCGTGCGTTGCTTTGAGGAAGGTTAGGATAAGCTAGACACTCAAGTATTCGCATGTCCCTAATGTATTGCACAAGGCCACGCAAGACAAGGCCACGTTCCCTTTGTCACCTGGATCCGACAGCCTGGCGCATTTTTCTTTTTTCTGTAGAGTGGAGGATGCGAGGGAGCTTGTCACCAGATCAGTCGCCGAGGACGTGCCGAAGGATTTGGCGAATGCATAAGGAGGGGAGGCGTGCGACATGGCACGGTTTCGGGTTGGGTTTATCGGTACGGGAAGGCGTCGCGAACACGGTGGGCCCCAGGGGTGGGCCATGGCCTACCAACACGCGGCAGGTTATCACGCGCTCTCCGAGGAGTGCGAACTCGTGGCATGTGCCGACATTGTGGCCGAAAATGCGGGGGCGTTCGCGCAGCAGTGGGGGAAAGGTCACGATCATGTGTATAAAAGCGCGGAGGCGATTTTGGAGCGGGAGGACCTGGACATCGTCAGCATTGCGGTCTGGCCCCAATGGCACGCACCGCTTGCGATCCGCGCCGCTCAGGCTGGGGTAGCGGCCATCTTCTGCGAAAAGCCCATGGCAGATACCTGGGGTGCGTGTCGGCAGATGGCCGATGTGTGTCGGGAACACGGCGTGCGGCTTGCCTTCGATCATCAGCGCCGCTTTGGTCGGCCCTTCCGCGCTGCCAAGGAGATCCTCGAGAGCGGGCTGATCGGTGCCCTGGTGCGCGTGGAGTTCGGTGCCGGCAACCTTTATGATTACGGCACCCATAACTTCGATCTCTCCTCCTACTTCGCGGGGGAGCGGAGGGCATTGTGGGCTATCGCGCAGATCGACTACCGCACCCTGCGCCTGGCCTTTGGTATGCATAATGAGAACCAGGCCTACGCGCTGTGGGAATACGAAGGAGGGGGCTTCGGCCTTGCCTCGACGGGTCGCGGAGCGCGGCTCGTTGACTGCCACAATCGATTGGTCGGTCAGGAGGGCGAGATCGAGATCGGTCGCACGGGTGCGGACGTGCTCCGCTATCGGCGGTATGATGGACGGTCCTGGCAGGTGGTTGACTGTCAGGGGGACGGGCTCCATGGACCCGGTTACGTGGAGCGGGCAGTGGCGGACGTTGTGCGTTGTCTGCGAGAGGGACGAACCTCGGAATTGGAGGCTGAAAATGCGCTGCGGTCGACCGAGTTGATCTTTGCCTGTTGGGAATCCGCCCGCAGGGTTGGCCGGGTAGACCTACCGCTCGAGATCGAGGACAATCCCCTCGAAGACATGGTGGGCCGCGGTGTGATCCAGCCACAGCAAGATGCGAAGTGAGAGGCGGCAGGGGCCGGCGCCCTCGGGAGCCGCCCTGCGGCGAGCGCTCGTAAATTCTGCAGCTCAGGCTGCCAGGGGCCTCATGAGGTGAGTGTGTGCGACGCATTGGCGTGATGACAAGTGGCGGGGATGCACCGGGGATGAATGCCGCGGTCCGTGCGGTGGTGCGTCGAGCGCTCGCCGCAGGTGTGGAGGTTTTCGGTATCCGACACGGATTTCTGGGGCTGTTGCGCCAGGAGTTTACGCCCTTGGCGATGCAATCGGTACATGACATTATCCACCGCGGAGGGACGGTTCTCCTGACGGCGCGGTGTGAGGAGTTTCTCACGCCGGCGGGACAGGCGCGGGCAGTGGAGAACATCTCCGCTGCGGGCATTGAGGGGCTTGTTTGCATCGGGGGCGACGGCAGTCTACGCGGCTGTGTCGCTCTGGAGCGACTGGGCGTTCCGACAACCGGGGTGCCGGGCACAATCGACAACGATCTGGGGGGGACCGACGCGACCATCGGCTTTGACACAGCCGTGAACACGGCCGTCGAGGCCGTGGACCGGGTGCGCGATACTGCGGCGGCCCATGAGCGCACGTTCGTTGTGGAGGTCATGGGCCGCTCGTCCGGTTTCATCGCCCTGCATGTGGGGCTTGCCTGCGGCGCGGATGCGATCTTGATCCCGGAGGTCCCCTGGGCGGCAGAAGACCTCTGTCGCCGGTTGCGTGCGGACGCCCAGAACGGTTGGCGCCATAACGTGATCGTGGTGGCCGAGGGAGCGGGGCATGGGTTTGAACTCGGGCAGCGGATCGAGCAGGGGACCGGCCTCGAAACGCGCGTAACGGTTCTGGGGCACGTACAACGCGGGGGATCGCCAACCGCGGTGGATCGGAACCTGGCGAGCCGTCTGGGTGCGGGGGCGGTGGACTTTTTGTTGGAGGGGTGTCACGGTGTGATGGCGGGGGTTCAGGGAAGCAGCGTGGCACCGGTACCGTTGCGCTTGGTGACATCAACCCGGCGGGCGATTGACCCCTCCCTCTACGAATTGGCGGCAGTACTCTCCTCCTGGCGAGGTGGATCTGGATCGGTTGTGGATCGCTGAAACTGGAACACTGAGGTGAAGCTTGTGCGTCGAACGAAGATTGTGGCGACCATTGGTCCGGCGAGCGAAGAGCCGGACGTGCTGTCCGAGGTGGTCGCCGCAGGGATGGATGTCGCGCGGCTCAATTTTTCGCATGGACGGCGAGCGGACCTCGAACGTCGCTTGCAGCGTCTGGTGGCACAGCGCGACGCCGATCCGGAACACCCCCTTGGGATTCTGGTCGACACCCGAGGACCGGAGATTCGCATCGGTGCCTTCCCGGGCGGTTGCGTCCACCTTGCCACCGGTAGGCTCTTTCGCCTCTATCCGGATGGCCGCGACGGGGACGAGGACGGCGTGGGGGTGGGGTATGAGCACCTGCTGGCGGATGTCCACCCAGGGCAGATCATTCTTCTCGACGACGGGAACCTGACCTTGCGGGTGCAACAGGTGGACGCCCAGGTGGTTACCTGTGTGGTTGAGGCGGGAGGGGAACTCCTCTCCGGGAAGAAGGTCAACCTCCCCGGAGTGGATCTTTCGCTGCCGCCCCTGCAGCCAGACGACGAAGCAGACCTGGCGCTCGCAGCCGCCTACCAGGCCGACTTCGTCGCGGTCTCCTTCGTCCGCACCGCGGAGGACATCTTGGAGGCTCGCCGCGTCATTGAAGCAACGGGTTGGCGCATGGGCATTATCGCTAAGATTGAGACGCGACAGGGCGTCACCAATGCGGAAGAGATCCTGCGCGTTTCGGATGGGCTGATGGTTGCACGCGGGGACCTCGGTGTGGAGTTACCCGCCGAAGAGGTGCCCATTGTCCAGAAGGACCTGATTCGGCGTTGCGTGGAGGTGGGCAAGCCGGTGATCACCGCAACGCAGATGCTCGAGTCGATGGTGCATCACTCTCGCCCGACTCGGGCAGAGGCCTCGGATGTGGCCAACGCCATCTTTGACGGGTCGGATGCCGTGATGCTCTCCGCCGAAACAGCGATCGGGAAGTATCCGGTAGAAACGGTGCGGACCATGGCGCGGATCGCGGTGCGCGCCGAGCAGGCCTTGCCGTACCGGGAGCAATTGGCCCGCAGGGCGACCACGAGCACTTCCACGGTGACGGATGCCATTGGCTACGCGACCGCAGTCTCGGCCCAGAATCTCGGCGCAAGCGCCATCGTCAGCGTCACCGGATCTGGGCACACCGCGTGCACGCTGGCCAAGTATCGACCGGGAACACCTATTTTGGGGATGACCGCGGATGATACCGTTGTCCGTCGCCTGACGCTGGTGTGGGGGGTCCGCCCGCTCAAGCTTTCTGGGGGTGCGGCGGTCGTGGAAGATACCATTGCTCAAGCTGTGCAACGGGCCGTGGAGGTTGGGGCGGTGAGTGCGGGCGACCTGGTGGTCATCACCGCTGGGATGCCGACAGGGCTGCCCGGCACCACCAATATGCTGCGTGTGCAGACGGTGGGAGATGTTGTGCTGCGTGGGAGGGGCGTCGGAACCGGATCGGGATCGGGTAGGGTGATACGGGTGCGTGATGCCCAAGACGCCGCACGGCACTTCCATGCCGGGGATGTACTTGTGGCCGTTCGAGGCACGCGCGAGCTGGTTCCGTTCATGGAGCGGGCCGCGGCGATCATCACCGAGGAGGACGGTCTTGCGTCGCCGGCGGCCTCGGTCGGTTTGTCACTCGGCATACCGGTGATGGTCGGTGCCGAGGGGGCGATGCACGTGCTTGTGGATCATGAGGAGGTAACGATCGACAGCACACGGGGACTCTGCTACCGCGGCAGGGCGCGGATCAGCTGAGGAAAGGTGAAAAAGCCCCGCGCATGGCTGCGGGGGCTTTTTCACCTTTCTGGTACGGTCGCTCAGTGGCTACAACTGCAGGCTTTGCCGCCGCCGGAGGCGCTCCGGAAGGACTGGCCACAGCCACAGGTTGAGGTGGCGTTGGGATTGTGAATGGTGAATCCACCACCCATCAACTCGTCTTTGAAGTCTACCTCCGCGCCGTCCAGGTAGATGGTGCTTACAGGGTCGACCAGAACGCGCACCCCGCCTTGCTCAAACACCTGATCATCCTCCGATGGCGAATCCCAGGCCATCCCGTAGGAATAGCCACGGCAACCGCCCTCGCGGATGAAGATCCGCAGTCCGAGGTCCTCGCGCTGCTTATCAGCGAGAAGCCCCTTGACCTTCTCCATGGCCTCTTGGGTCAAAGTTACCATGAGGGTACCCACCTCCACTTGAATACTCACATCGAGAGTATACCAGATGTGGCCGGTCGCAGGGAAGTGCTTTGCGGCCAGCGGTAGGCACGTCGGTAGCCTGCCAGCGCGAATCCCGTTGCTCGGTCGTATGGAGGCTGTTAGAATGCGCGGAGTGCGACGGGCTGCGTGCTAGCTGCGCGTGGCAACCTGTGGGGAGGAGCGCGAACGGTGAGTGCAGAGGCTGCCGAGGGGCAAACTGCCCCGCAGGAGCATAGGAACGCGGGCTTAGCCTTGGCAGTGATCATGACCGGGGTGTTGATCACCGCAGTCGATACTACGATTGTAGTACTCGCCTTACCCATTATCGAGCGGTCCTTGCATGTGGCGCTCGCCTCAGTCATCTGGATCATTATCGGTTATCTGTTGGTCATCACCCTTTTGGCGACGCAGGTCGGTCGGCTCGGTGATATGTATGGGCGCGTGCGAATGTATGAGGCGGGCTTTTTGGTCTTTATTATCGGATCCGGACTCTGTGCCCTGGCGTGGAACGAGACGTCGATCATTGGTTTTCGCATCTTGCAGGGAATTGGTGGTGCCCTGGTGAGCGCCAACAGCGGAGCGGTGCTCGCCGACATCTTCCCACCTGAGCGTCGCGGCCGAGCGTATGGTTATAACTCCGTCGGGTGGAGCATCGGAGCGGTACTCGGCATTGTCCTCGGCGGTCTGATTGTCACCTACATCTCTTGGCGGTGGATCTTCTGGATTAACGTCCCCATTGGCGCTCTGGCTGTGGTCCTGGCACTGCGCGTGCTGCATGACTCCGGGGAGCGCCGCGAACACCATGTCGATGTGGCGGGAATGGTCGTGGGTGGAGCCGGCCTCTTCGGTATTCTCTGGGGTGCCACGCAATTGGCGACGCACCCCCTGGACGGGCGGATCATCGTTTACCTGTTAACCGGCCTGGCCCTCATGGTTGCGTTTGTGTTTGTGGAGCGGACGCAGCCGGAGCCGATGGTGCACCTGTCGCTCTTCCGCGTGCCAACGATGACCCCGTCGCTTTTGGCTGCCCTGTTTCAAGGATTGGCGAACTACGCGGTACTGTTTCTGGTGATCATGTACCTGCAGGGTCCACGTGGTTTGAGCCCACTGCACGCATCCCTGCTTTTGGTTCCGGGATATATCGTGGGCGGTACCATTGGGCCGTTCGCGGGTCGGCTGGCCGACCGAATCGGCGCTGTCATACCCGCAACAGTTGGCTTGGCGATTCAGGTTGTTGCCTTGTTCCTGTATGCCCACCTCTCCCTGTCAACTGGGTTGTGGTTCGTGGTCATGGCGAGTGTCGTGAATGGAATCGGATCGAGTTGCTTTTTTCCATCCAATAACGCCGCTGTCATGAAGGCGTCTCCGCGTAACGTCTTTGGCATTGCGTCCGGTATGCTCCGCACCTTTGCCAACGTCGGCATGGTTTTCTCCTTTTCGATGGCGATCCTGGTGGCGTCGCACTCCATTGCCCGCAGCTTGGCCTTTGCGATCTTTGTCGGTAGCGCGAAGCTGAAGGGACCGGTCGCGGAGGCGTTTACACACGGGTTGCACGCAGCGTTCTATGTGTCCATGGGCTTTTTGGTCATCGCGGCGCTTCTGTCCGCCTCCCGTGTTCTGGTGCATGAAAGGCCCCACGTGGCCGCGTGAGTTCGCTGGAATCCATCGGTTGGGCCGAGGCTTTGGGTGTTGGGGACGAAGCCCTCGGCTGCGCTGGGGCGTAGCGGCTCGCTTCGCGGTCCGGATGACTCGGTAGTCTGGTCTGGGGTGCGAGACGGGGTAGGACAGTAGATAAGCCAGCCGCTTCGGTGCACCTCCCGCCGTATCACATGATCCGTTCGGATCGTGCTGTGGCCTTGGCGTCCCAGGGCGCACGAACATCTTCGGGTATGTCCAAGCGCACTGAACACCGTAGAGCGTGCCGGATCGGGCGCGGATTGTGCTTCGCTATCTGCCGGAAGCCATCTCTTTCATGGCAGACCATACAGATCTGGCTATGAGTCTGTCCATTGGACAAGTACCCAGCGATATGCCCCGCCTGAGCCGCTACGGGCCGCCACCCAGATACCGTCCGAGGTGGTCGCGACCACCGAAATAGGGGTGTATCCCGAGGGCCAGCCCTGTGTCAGGTTTTGCGTGCTACCATCGGGCGCAAGTGCGTTGATACCGATTGGGGCTAGTACCAGGAGCTCACCCTGTGATCCAACCTGGCTGGCACTGGGAACATCAGTGGCAAACGCGCCCGGGGCCGGCGTCCAGCTGCCGGTACTCGTGGCAAAGAAGGAAAGCGACGCTTGGCAATGGCTCGCCGGCACTTTCGGAATACTCAGCCACACGCCACCTAGCGTGGCCGCAAGCGAATAGTCACCTTCGCAGGATGCACTCGCTGGCCAAGAGCGAATGGTGCCCGTTGCCGGTTGCCAGCGGAAGAGTAGCGGGCTCCCCGATGACGACGTACCCAAGTACCAAAGGTTACCCTGTGGGCCGACGGCAAGCGTCCCTGGGAAACCGACAAAGGTCCCCGTCCAGGGGGTGTCGGGGAGCTGTTGCAAGGTACCCAACTGGATCGCACCGGATGCCGTGCTTTCCGCTGAAAGGATGCCGGAGGGACGGATCGCGACGAGGACGCCCGATGAAGTGGAGACCATGGCCTCACAGATACCGGGAAGCTGGGCGGTGGTGACCGTTCCGTCCGCAGCAATGTGCCCTAGGTACCATGTGGAGCCGTTGTGTTGCAGACAGACCCAGAGACCGGAGCTCCCCGCCGCCATCACGCCTTCGGTCCAACCACTCCACGAAACTCCTGGGATGGTCGTACTGGGAGCGGGTGGCGGGGCGCACAGCATCCCCAAGCGGGCGACTGCCGTCCACGCGGCGGACGAGCGGTAGAAAATCTGTCCGCAACTGCTCCCGCTCACCTGGTCGGTAGCAAACAGGCCACTTCCCGAAGGAAGGAGGCCGCACTCGTGGCCGCAATTCGGGTTGGTGAGCATCTGGACAGCTTCGGTGGCAAGGGAGACCGTACCAGCGACTACGCAGCAAAGGGCCGGTGAACCGGTGAACAGGAGCGCGTTGCCGCCTGGGATGGGTTGGAGTTGAAGCTGATCGATTTGGCTCAATTGCTCATTGGCCGCTGCGGGAAGGGGAAGCATATGCCACGCTGGGGCGGCTGCGACACTCGCCGGTGTGGATGTCTTTTGAACCGGCGGGGCGGCTTGGCTGGCCGAACGTTGGGCGGGATGCGCGGGAGGGGGCGTCGGGTGTGTTACACCGCATGCCGATACAACCAACATCATGACGAGACAGAGAAGCCGCCGTCCAATGCGCATCCCCGAGCCTCCTTGCTGCGGGCAACCGTGGTCGGTCAACGGGTGGTTTCTCTACGACCGGAGCGTATGCACATTCCTTCGGTTCCACCGACTTCTTCAGCAATTTCGGTCGCTGTAGCGCCCAACCGAGGGCTTGACTTCGCATCTTCGTGAGTGGTGTGGCATTATCCTTTCGAGACGACGCATCTGGAAGTGGTAAGGAGACGGAGTGGTGGTCGATCGACCAGCAAGGGGGAGACCGTCGGCCCCGGTTGGACGGTCAGCAACGCACAGCAGCAATGGACGCAAAGTGGTTGACACATGATGGTGGTTCGTTAGTGACGGAACCACAACCGAGTGGATCGAAGGCGTGGTAGCAGGAGGCTTGGGGTGATGTGCGAATTCGTGGAGTATGGATGTCTCTGCCGATGACCTTTCTGCGATCCGCGCGGCAATCCTTACGCATTACGCGCAGCATCGTCGCGATCTCTGTTTCCGCGAGGAGCGAACCCCGTATCGTGCCCTCGTCGCCGAGGTAATGCTCCAGCAAACGCGGGTGGAAGCTGCTCTCCCATACTTCGAGCGCTTTGTGGCTTGTTTCCCGGACCCGGCATCACTGGCGGCGGCTGATGAACAGGAGGTCCTTCGGCTGTGGCAGGGACTCGGTTACTATCGCCGTGCCCGCAACCTGCGTGCGGCAGCAATCGAGGTCATGCGGGCTCACGGTGGAGTGATCCCGGGCGATCCCGTAGCCCTGAGAAGGCTGCCCGGCGTTGGGCCGTATATCGCCGCGGCAGTGGGTAGCATCTGCTTTGGCCATCGGGTTGCGTCGGTCGACGCCAATGTGCGTCGCGTGTTGGCACGTGTCTTCGGTATCTTGAGCCCGTTGGGTAAACCGGCAACGGAGCGGAGGTTGCGGGAGCTCGCGGAAGCGTTACTTCCTCCGGAGGGTGCGGGGCAGTGGAACGAGGCGTTGATGGAGTTTGGCGCAACGGTTTGCCGCCCCGTCGACCCCGGGTGCGATGACTGCTCGCTTGCGCCGTATTGTCGAGCACGGGCCCAGGGGCTCGAGCGGCGGATTCCACTTCGTCCGTCGAAGACGCCCAAGCCGGTGGAGGCGATCGTTTCGCTGGTTGTTGCCGACCGAAAAGACCGCCTATTCCTCGTGCGGCGGCCGGATACGGGACTGCTCGCCGGGTTGTGGGAGGTGCCCACCTTTGCCGATGTGCAGGGGGATCCAATGTGCGCAGCGGAGGCAAGGTATGGCATCCGGCTGACATGGCAAAAGCACGTTGGACAATTCACCGCGGTATTCAGCCACCGCGTGTGGTCGGTGCAAGTGGTGCGCGGTCAGGGCACGGCGCCCGATCGGACCGACGCCGGCTGGTTTTCGGAGGAACAGATACGCATGCTTCCGCTCTCCGGTCCTGCGGTGCGTGCCATTACCCTCGCTGCAGGATGAGGCTTTAGGTCGTCGAACTGCCAGGTGCGGAAAATGGGGGGATATTTGTGTCAGAGGCGGATCGTCTGGATGCACTCTTGCAGGAGACGCGCAGCTTTCCACCACCCGCGTACGTCCGAACTGGGGCCATCGCTTCGGATCCGGGCATCTACCGACGGGCCGACCTCGATCCCGAGGGATTCTGGAGCGAGATGGGCACGGCGCTGCACTGGATGCGGCCCTGGGACCGGGTCCTGCAGTGGGACCCGCCGCATGCCCAGTGGTTTGTCGGGGGCGAACTGAACGTCGCGGAAAATTGCGTCGATCGGCACTGCGTCGGTCCGAGAAGGAACAAGGCCGCGATCATCTGGGAGGGAGAACCAGGTGATCAGCGTGTCATCACGTATGGTCAGCTACAACGGGATGTCGCACGTGCCGCAAATGCACTCCGTCGCTTGGGGATTACCAAGGGTGACCGAGTTGCGATTTACATGGGGATGGTGCCGGAACTCGCCGTGGCAATGCTGGCCTGTACGCGGATCGGCGCCGTGCACACCGTTATTTTTGGGGGGTTTTCTGCTGAGGCGCTTCGAGAGCGAATCAATGACGCCCGCTGTCGGCTTGTCATCACGCAGGATGGGGCGTGGCGCCGCGGTCGGGTGGTACCACTCAAGCAGAATGTGGAGGAGGCGTTGCTCGGGGCACCGAGCGTGGAGCACACCCTGGTATATCGCCGCGTTGGAGCAGCGGCTCCGCAGGTTGCATTGCGGGGTGAGGTGGATTGGGATGAGGCCCTAGCGCACGAGAGTGCGGTCTGTCCTCCAGAGCCCATGCAGGCCGAAGACATGCTGTATATCCTCTACACCTCGGGAACAACCGGGAAGCCGAAGGGCATCGTGCACACCACCGGTGGCTACCTCGTGGGGGTTGCGACAACCCACCGTTTGGTCTTTGATCTGCACGACAGCGATGTGTACTGGTGCGCGGCGGACATCGGCTGGGTTACGGGCCATAGCTACATCGTCTATGGACCGCTTGCCAATGGGGCGACTACGGTGATCTACGAGGGAACCCCCGACTTCCCGGAACGGGATCGCCACTGGCGCATCATTGAGCGGTATGGCGTCAATATCTACTACACGGCACCGACGACGATTCGCACCTTCATGCGCTGGGGTCCGCAAGAGCCGGCGAAGGCGGATCTCAGTAGCCTGCGTATCCTGGGTTCGGTCGGAGAACCCATCAACCCGGAGGCCTGGATCTGGTACCACGAGAACATTGGCAAGGGGCGATGCGCAGTCGTCGACACTTGGTGGCAGACGGAGACGGGCATGATCATGATTACGCCGTTGCCCGGTCTCACGACGACCAAACCCGGGTCGGCCACGCATCCCTTTCCAGGTGTGGCGGCTGCCGTGTTGGATGAGGCGGGTAACCTGGTGGGCCCGGGAGCGGGCGGGAATCTGGTACTGACGCGGCCTTGGCCGGCGATGATGCGCACGATTTTTAATGACGACGAGCGCTTCGTTCGCCAATACTGGTCGCGTTACCCGGGGAAATACCTGACGGGAGACGGCGCGCGGGTGGATGCCGACGGATATTTTTGGCTTCTCGGCAGGGTCGATGACGTGATGAACGTTGCGGGGCACCGCCTCAGCACGTATGAAATCGAGTCAGCGCTGGTGGATCATCCCGCCGTGGCCGAGGCCGCGGTGATCGGTCGCCATGACGATCTCAAGGGCCAGGCCGTCGCCGCGTTCGTCACGTTGAAGGAGTCCGCGTCGGGCGACATGGGAGCGGAACTGAAGGCACACGTGGCCGTCAAGATCGGCCCCATTGCGCGACCGGATGATATCTTCTTCACGGCGGAACTACCGAAAACCAGGAGTGGCAAGATCATGCGTCGGCTTTTGCGCGATATTGCCGAGCGCCGCGTGTTGGGAGATACGACCACCCTGGCTGACCCGAATGTGGTGGCGATGCTTAAGCAGCAGTACGACGGGGTGGAGGAATAGCCCACGGCGCCTTAGCGCCGTGGGCGTTGGTTCAAACCGAGACATTGTAGGGCAGGTGTTGCGCGGGTAGCGGTGTGCTGACCATCCAGCGCTCGATTTGGTGCGTGATGCTCAACAGAGCCCGCCGCTGTTGGTCTGCCGTCCACCCGCGCTGTGCGGCTTGCCACGCGACCTGTGTGGATGCCGCTCGGGTGAGCGCCTCTCGCACGGAATCCGCACTCTTGCCATGCTGCTGCGCGATCTGGGTCAGGTTCTTTCCCTGGCGTAACGAATCGAAGAGTTGCGGTACGGTGATGCCAAAGTGGTTGGCGACCACCGAGAGCGGTCCCTCGGGTGGTCCGAAGGAGACGCCGAGGACGAGGTCGGCCGGCGCGACGGCGATTCGGTCAAGCCCCTGCTGGACCGTTGCGCTGGGGAGATTGCCGATGGCGGCCGTCTTCTTCCAACGCTCGGAAAGGATGGCGCGGATGGCGGTGTCCAGTTTGTCGGGGCTCATGTCGAGGCGCTTTGCGAGATCGGCCAGCGATGGCGAGATCGTCGGACCGGATGCCATGCTGGGAGCGACGGTCGCCGCTGACCGCGTTGCGGTTGCCGCGCCGATCGTGCCGACCATGGCGCAGGCAATCAACAGAAGCTTCGGCAACGCGCCTTTGGGCATGGGATCCCTCCCCTGTGGACGTCGAGGGGCGTGCGTGCCCCCCGGTACAGCCTAACCGGGTGCGCCGACGCAGCCTCATGCAACTGGTGGTTCGTTGTCCGCTTTCGCTTCAGCTTGCATCGGCAGGTCGATCGTGAAGGTGGTCCCCGCTCCCAGCTCCGATCCGACTTCGATCGTACCGTGGTGTGCTTCAATGATGCGTCGCGCAATCGTGAG
The DNA here is from genome assembly GCA_021791995.1 of Bacillota bacterium. Lineage (GTDB taxonomy): Bacteria > Bacillota > Sulfobacillia > RBS10-35 > JAJYVN01 > JAJYVN01. The sequence continues at coordinate 13,958 of JAJYVN010000008.1, read as the reverse complement.
ACCGAGGCCCGAACCGCCCGTGCCGCGGGCTCGCGACTTGTCGACACGGTAGAAGCGGTCGAAGATGAATGGCAGATCCTCGGGGGAGATACCGGTCCCGGTGTCGCGCACCTCAATCCGGGCCACATTTCCCGCTGCGGCAGCCATCAGTTGAATGCGGCCGCCAGCAGGGGTGTAACGGAGTGCGTTTCCGAGCAGATTATGCAGGACCTGTGCCAGGCGGCGGGCGTCGCCGATGATGACGAGCAACCGCGCCGTCGGGACGGTTACCTGCAGTTCGACGCCCTTATTCTGGGCCTCAAGGCTGAATTCTGCACGCGCCGAAGCCAGGAGCTGTCTCAGGTCGACCGATCCAAACTCCAGTCGCAGTTCCTGGGCATCAGCCTGGGCTAGGTCCTGGAGGTCATTGACCAAATCTTGAAGGTGGATCGTCTCGTCAAAGATGGTGTTGATCGTATTCGAGTCGGCCTCGACGAGGTGATCACGGATGGCCTCAAGGTAACCGCGGACGACGGTCAAGGGCGTTCGCAGTTCGTGCGCGACATCCGCGACCAATGCCTGGCGTAGCTCCTGGCTTTCCGCAAGTCGGCTCGCCATGGTATTAAACTCCAGAGCCAGGGCCGCGACTTCAGGTGGGCCCACCTCCGGCACCCGGAGGCTGAGTTCCCCGGCGCCGACGCGCCGTGCCGCGTTGGTCATGCTCGAGAGCGGCCGTACGATGCGCCGCGTCAGCAACAGAATGATTCCCAGACCAACCAAAAAGCCGATCAGGGACGGGAGCAGAAGGGTGCGCGCTAAGGCCGCGTCATACTGCCGCAGGTAGCTTGTGACCGGATCGGGGATGACGAAGTATCCGGTCAGCGTGGTTCCTCGCAGGGTTAACGGAAACGATAGGAAGCCGCTGGGGGGGGGCCAACTCTGGGACGGATCGGTATCGACCACTTTGTTTTGGCTGTTTTGAGTCGTGCCGTTAAAGAGCACAATTCGCGCACCTTCGCGACTCGCTAGCTCCGCCGCAAAGCTTTGAAGTGCGCTCGGGTCGACGACCGCGACGCTTGCCAGATACCCGCCGAGCGGACCGACCTCGGAGCGGACCTGGCCACGGATCTGGCTGGCATACTGCTCACTCACGGCACGATGGAAAAGATAGGCGACGGATCCAACCGCCACGGCGATGGCGAGTCCGACGGCGAAGACCAATTGAACCCAGAGGCTCACCCTGCCCAACCGCTGTGTTTTCATGAAGGTTCGGTTTGGTACCGATACCCCACGCCGTAGACGGTGTGAATCGGACTCGGAGCAATGCCGAGCTTCTTCCGCAGATTCGCAATGTGGACGTCGATGTTCCGGTCATAGCCGAGAAAGTCCGGACCCGCCACGATATCGAGGAGCTGCTGACGCTCGAAGGTCCAGCCCGGCCGCGACATGAGGGCGGCGAGCAGTCGGAACTCCGTTGGCGTGAGCGATAGGTCCCGCCCTTCGACGGTCGCAAGGTGCAGATCAGGATCCAGGGCTACCGGGCCGACGTTCAGCACACGCTCCTTGGCCTCGCCCGTTGCGCTCACGCGGCGCAGAACGGCGCCGACCCGCAGAACGATCTCTGGGGGACTGAACGGCTTACTGACATAATCGTCTGCGCCGCCACGCAGGCCCTTGAGGCGATCCTGTTCAGTGGTTCGCGCGGTCAGCATGATAATGGGGAGGTCCTGTTCGGCGCGAATGCGGTTACACACCTCTATGCCATCCATGCCAGGGAGCATCAGATCGAGCAGCACGAGATCCGGGCGCACCTCGCGTGCGGCGGCCAGGGCCGATGGCCCGTCGCCACAGGTCTGCACGCGATATCCGGCCTGTTCGAGATACATCCGCAAAAGCCGTTGAACGTGCACCTCGTCGTCGACCACTAGAATCGTCTTTGCCATATGCAGTACCTCACCGTGGTAAACTCCGACTCCACAATAGCGACCAATTGTGAAGAAAGGTAGCATCGACGCCGGTGAAACGCCAGGGAGCGGAGGGATGGAGGGTCGCGGCGCCGAAGCGTCGCCCAAAAGGAAGGGCGGTGCTCTTTGACAGAGCGAATGCAATGGTGCCCTGTTCCGGATTTTGTTGCGGTGGACTGTGAAACGACGGGACTCGACCCGCGCGTCGATCAGATCATTCAACTCGCGATTGTCCGCGTCGAGGCAGGTGTCATGCAGGACCGTTGGTCAACGATGGTGCGCCCGGAGGGACCGGTGCCGCTCGTGGTGCAGCGCCTGACGGGCATCGACCAAGAGCGGCTGCACGCGGCACCAGTACCCCCACAGGCCTTGGCGGAGTGGCGTGACCTGGTGGGGACGAGGCCGCTCGTCGGGCACAACATCGCCTTTGATCTGAGCTTTTTGCATGCCGGGTTGCGCCGGCACGGCCTCGAGGCACTGCCCGGCGAGGTGTACGACACACTGGAGTTGGCGCGGATCCTGACACCGTTTGTGCCGAGCCACCGACTGGCCGACATGGCGGCGCATTGGGACATTCCGTTGAGGCAGGCGCACGATGCCCTGGCTGACGCCGAGACCGCAGCCCAGTTGTTCTTGGTTTTGCAAAACGAACTCTTCCGTTTATCTCCCGAGCTCCGCGCGACACTTGCACGGATCTTGGGCGAGGGACCGCTCGGCAGTCTGCTGCCGCCATCGGATGGCATTGCGACACTTCTGCGACCGGTCCGGCGGGAGGACCCACCGCGTGCAGACCTTGCACACGCCACCGATATCGCGCAGCTAATGGATGCGCTACGTCCCGATTCGCCCCTCGGTCAGCAACTCTCTGCCTTCGAGCCGCGACCAGGCCAACGGATGCTCTTGGAAGCCGTCTGGCGTGCCTTTTCCTCGGATCGGCACCTGCTGGCGGAGGCGGGTACCGGCACAGGCAAGACGCTTGCATACCTCTTGCCTGCGCTGGCCTGGTCCAGCGCCTCGGGTGGGCAGCGGGTGGTGATTGCCACGCACACTGTGAACCTGCAAGAGCAGTTGATGCACAAGGATCTGCCACTGGCCACTGCAGGGCTGGGGGGTGGAGAGGTGGCTCTGCTCAAGGGTCGGGGACAATACTTGTGCTGGAAGCTATGGTCCGAGCGTCTGGCGGAGCGGGAATTCGACAGCGATGAGCAGGGGTTGCTGGCCCGCATCGCCGTCTGGTTACAGTCCACGACAACCGGGGATCGGACGGAGCTGGGGCTGTACGGTGCCGACGAGGAACGCTTTACCGCACTCTCGACCGAGACCGTGGCCTGCACCGGTCGGCGGTGCCCGTTTTACGACGGGTGTTTCCTCTTCGAGGCGCGTCGAAAGGCTGAGCGGGCGGACGTGGTGGTCGTGAATCACGCGCTGCTCCTGAGCGACCTGGCCCGGGGTGGTGGGGTCGTCCCCGCCTACCAGTATGTGATCTTCGATGAGGCACACCACGTCGAGACGGACGCCAGCACCCATTTGGGGTACGTGGTCGGCTCCCGGGCCCTTGAGCGCTTTTTCCGGCAATTAGGGACACCCGGTAACGGTCCACGTGAACACGGACTGTTACCGGGTCTGCGAGGTGTCTTGCAGGGGCTGCGGATTGGCGAGGACGCTGCTTGGGCAACGCGTGGGCTGGGGAGGTTGCGCGAGGCAGAGGCCATCCTCGCCACGAGTGCGCAGGCGGCGGACCTGTGCTTTCGTGCGCTCAGTCGCTGGGCCGTGACGCACTGTCCAGGGGAGGTTGCGGGCCGCTGGACGGCCCGCTTTGGATCGGAGCGCTCCGCCGACGCCGATTGGACCCTGGTCGAACGCGAAGGGGATGAGCTTGAGCGCGGGTTACGTGCCCTCGCCTCCGCCCTGGACGACCTGGCCGAGGTGCTGGAGGAGGGAGAAGAACAGGTCCTGGGTGAAGGCGATCGGAGCGCCGCTGTGCGCTCCCTTGCGGTTAAGGGCCGGGAGGCGGCGGACGGCTTGGAGGTATGCCTTGGTGGCCGAGACGGTTGGGTGGGTTGGTGCGAGGTGCACGCGTTCCATGGTCTGCCCGGCGCCAGCGTGCTCTATGCGGTACCGATCAACCCAGGGAAGATCTTGGCGGAGCTTCTCTTCGCCCCCAAGCGCTCGGTTGTGCTCACCTCAGCGACGCTGACGGTGCGGAAGAGTTTCGCCTTTGTGCAAAAGCGGCTCGGTATTCTGGAAGGCCCAGAGTCCGAACGCACCAACACACTGGTGATCGGCTCACCCTTTGACTATCGGCATCAGGCGCTCCTGGCGCTTTCGACCTCGGGCCAAGGCCCGCAGAGCCGTGCGGCGGACCAGATCGCGGAGGATTTGGCGCCGTGGGTTGTGCGTCTGAGTGCGATCACACGCGGCCAGACGCTGGTCCTTTTGACCTCCAACCGCGTTTTACGTGAACTGCGGGAGCGTGTCCGGGGTCCACTGGAACAAATGGGCATCGTTTGTCTTGCTCAGGGTGCGGACGGTAGTCGCACCACCTTGGCCAATGCCCTCCGGCGCAACGAGGAAACCGTGGTGCTCGGGGCCAGCAGCTTCTGGGAGGGTGTGGACCTGCCGGGGGATGCGCTGCGTCTTCTGCTCATTGCTCAGCTCCCTTTTTGGCCACCGGACATTCCGCTTCTCCAGGCTAGGCTGGAAGAGATTGAGAGGCGTGGAGGCAATGGTTTTGCCGAACTGCAGCTCCCGGCGGCGGTGTTGCGGTTCAAGCAGGGCTTTGGCCGCCTGATTCGGACCGGAAGTGATCATGGGGCGGTGGTTGTCCTCGATCCTCGGCTGGCCACGGCTCGTTACGGCTCGGTCTTCGTGGACTCCCTACCCGGTCCGCAGGTGCTTCGGACCACCCGTGAGGAGATCGTGGAGCGGCTAGCGCAGTGGTTTTCCGCCAAAGCGGTTGCAACCCCCCCCGTATGAGTGTGGACCTGCCGGCATACCCATTGCCGGGGAAGTGAGGTCGTGCGGGCAATCTTCTGGAACGCTGGGGGGAGACGAGCGAGGATACGGGGGCGCCTTTTGGGGTGGGCCCTCGATGGTGCGTATGCTGCCCTCGTGGTTGGGATTGGCTTTGTGCTCACACAGTTTACCAACGGGCCTGTCCCCTTTCCTGTGGCGACAGGTCGCGTCCACCACCCCGTGCTCGCGTCTACCGCGAATGCTCTAACCAATACCACCGCGGTCGTTGCGTTCATTCAGGACGGGACGGGACGAGCCATCCTGATATCCTCGGACGGGCAGGCGGCATTGGTGGATGGAGGACCCTCCGCCGCTGCGGGGCTCGAGGCTCTGCGTCTTCTGCGCCAGTGGGGTGTGTCCTCGCTTTCAAGCGTTTTGATCACCTCAGGCGAGGCTAATGCCCTCACGGGTCTTTTGACCGTGCTCCCCGACGTTCCGGTGGGGCGGATCTACGATGCGGTTCCCGGGTCCAGTTGTGCAAGCTATGACAGGGTGATGACCCTGGCGGAGGAGCGGGGCATTGCGGTCGTATCCGCACTACGCGGCACGAGCCTCGCGGTCGGCATGGCGCAATTGCAGGTTCTATTGCCTGCGAGCGAACTCTCCCTGCCGGGGACGCTACCGGGGGGGCCGGCACTGGTCATGCTGAGCGTTGGCCCGATGCGCTTCCTCCTCGCAGGTACGTCGAACCCACGGGATGAGGAGTTGGCAGTGCGCCTCGGCGGCGATCTACGCGCCCAAGTACTGGAACTTCCAGGGCAGGGGGCTGCGGACAGCCTCGTCCCGAGCTTTCTCGATGCGGTTTCGCCACGCGTCGCTGTGGTCTCCGGGAGCGCACCGGATAACAGCGTTCTCCATCGCCTGACGCAAGCCGGGGTGGCCGTGTTGCGCACAGACACGTTGGGTGATTTGGAGTTTTCGGTGCTCGGTAGTGGCATGACCGTGCATTTTTCCCCAGGCTTGCCGAAGATCACCGAGCAATCAGCGCAAAGTACCACTGCATGCTGACATGCCAACACTTCCCTGGTGAAGCGTGCCGCGATCAGGGCACATTGAGCATCGCTCGGGGCAGGCCCATCGCGGAGGAGGTCGATACGCCTGTCGAGCCAACGGCGAAAGACAGCCCTGCCTGGTGCCCAGGAAGCCCTTGACCGCATGAAGTATGAGGTCGCCGAGGAACTCGGCCTGCTGGACGAAATCGGAGAGCGAGGCTGGGGCAACATGACGACCCGAGAGGTCGGCACGATCGGCGGACATATGGTGCGGAGACTTATTCGCTTTGCCGAGCACGAGCTGCAAAGACCCGTGCGCAAAGGCTAGCGAGGGCCATACCACCCGAGCCACGGGGCTCCGGATCTCACTCCGGAGCCCCGTTTTTGTGCTTCGAACGAAGCTGGTCGCATAGGCCTTGATCAGGGGGTGAGGCGGGTGCCAATGCAAACCGCGCCCAGCTTGTCGTCCAACGGTGTTCAGGGATCCGCTGTGCTGCGGGGTGTCGTATTCACCTTTCTCTGCAGTGGGATGTTCGCTGGGTTGATCGCACTCTTCGTCTACTTCACTGCGGTCCGGGAGCAGCAGGTGGCCGCAGGCCTCTTTGTGGCGGGTGTGTTGGCCGTTGTCGCCGGAGGCGCGTACGCGGCACATCGAGCGCGCTGCACGGGCTGGTTGCACGGCGGCCTGGTCGGTGGGACCTATGCCCTGATCACCATTGCGCTCGCGCCATTACTCTTTCCGGGTAGTCTCGGTTTCGGGACCGTCGTCGAGCGCTTGGTGTTGGGGTGCGCCGCAGGGATTCTGGGCGGTGTCTTGGGTATAAACATCTGAGGGCGGTTCGGTGCCTTGCCCTGGTGGTATGATGGTCCGGCATCCATCCAATTGGATTCCTGAAGGAGCGCGGGTGGGGGATTGCAACTCGGCGATCTCAGTTCTGCGGTCAGCGACTTCTCCCACATGCTCTCGCAGTCGATCTCCCTTCCCTTTGCGCGGCGCTCACGGAATCCCCGTCCGCAGCGGGAGCGCCGTGTCCCTCGCGCTTCCGGTGTTACGCGTACCATGTTGGTCCAAGCGCGCGGAAGCCTGTTGCTCGCGGACGGGACTGTGGATGACGCTGCTCTAGTGGAGGTGATCCATCGCGCTGGGGGCCGACGCTGCCGATCCGTTGTGCTGCCGGTGGCCGAACATGGCCTGGACGGCGCGGGGGAGCGGTATCGCCGTTACCTGACGCGCTTTGGCGTCGATCCACCACAAACCATCCTCGTGCATGGGCCCAATGGTACGCAGGACCCCGAGGTCTGCGCCGTGTTGAACCAGGCGGATCTCGTGTTGGTGGGTGGGGGCAATCCAGAATTTCTGGTGGATATCGCACAAGATAGCGCCCTGTTGGGAGCACTGCAGGCGGCGTTTGTGCGCGGCGCGATCCTGGCCCTGGTGGGTCCGGTTGTCGAGGCATGCGGTGACTGGTGCTTTTGCCCGGAGCGAAGCGGGGCAGAAGGACCTCTCCGCAAGGGGCTGGGCCTTGTTCCAGGGGCAGTGATCTGCACTGGCGCCCGCCAGGGGAAGCGCCTGGGGCAGATCCTTGGGTCGGCGATGGGGGTGGGGGCACAAGTGGTTGTGCTCGATGATCGGTCGTCCTTTTTGCTGCAGGGCACCTGGCAGGGGCAGGTCCTCGCGGGATCGGTGTTGGCCTTTGGCAGCGTGGATGTTCCCGGAGATGGGGTGGTAGACGAACGCCACTTAGGGCGGGTCCAGGCCCGAGTTGCACCGGTGGGTTGGCGGCTCGACCTAGCCGCGCACTTGGTGTTGCCGCCAGGATCCTTGCGCTAGGCATCGGGATGAAACTGCTGGGCTGGAATCCGGTACGAACCGCCCGGCCGCCGCTCGCTCTGGATTCGCCCCGAGGCCATCCAACGATACACCGCCTTGGTGCTGACCCCGAAGTGGGCCGCTACCGCTCGAACGCTCACGTACCCTGTGGTCGGTAAAGGGGACGGTGACCGGGGGGGCGGGGCGGATGCTTTGGGCGGAGGCTCTGCCGTTGGGATCGGATCTCCCAGAAAACCGAAGACTCCCGATGGGGCGCCCCCCTGGAGGCGCGTAACGACAGCCGAGGCAAATGGCGCACCGCATTCCCGCGTCAGGATCTCGCGTAGCTCGTGCAAGGCCGCCCCGTCCCCCTGCTTCCAGCGGGCGCAGGTCTCGGCAAGGAGCCGCTCGGTATTCGGATCATCCCACACCCGGCCGTTCCCCCTCTAGTCTCACCCGGTCACCGTGAACCTTTCGTTCATGCTCCCGCAGCGCTGCCCCTCCGTATCCACGGCATAGATTTCGAGCAGATATTCCCCTGGACCGGCCTCGTAGGGAACCATCGTCTGCAACGTCCAGATGTCGTCCTCGCGCGTCAGGGATTCCTCCAGTCCGTATCCAACGATGCTGACGCGGACGGCCTGCACGTGGTTCGCATCGGAAACGCGTACCTGCAGGCGAGCGGTGGCCCCCCGCGGTGCGCTGGATGGATCCAATTGGGCGGAAAGAGAACACGTATCCATTCGCCATTCCTCCATCTATGTCGGTGCGTAGCAATCAAAACATTCTCAACGTTCGCAGGGAGTCCTCCCTTGCGGTGAGAAGTATGGCGGTGAGGATACGAGAGGCGGTGTGATATGTTCAGTGAACCGGTGCGGAAGACCCTGGCTCAGATCGAGCGCTTAGACGAGGAACAGAAAAAGCAACAAAGCGGCATTCCACTGTGGCGGGTGGCAGCGGAGACGGGGCGTCTCCTATATATCCTGGTACGCGCGTGCAACGCACAGCGCGCCCTGGAGGTGGGCACATCCTCCGGGTACTCGGGGATTCACATTGGCGCTGCGCTCCAGTCCACCGGTGGCCATCTGTGGACCCTTGACCTCGAGCCATACAAGATTGAATTAGCGCGTCGCAACTTCGCCGCCTCTGGTCTCAGCGACCGGATCACGCAGGTCCCGGGGGATGCGCTCATCACACTGAAGGCGCTCGTGGATGAACCCTTCGACTTCGTCTTTCTCGATGCCGTGAAGCCAGACTATCTCCGCTACCTCGAATTGGTGCGGCCAGCGTTGAAGCCCGGGAGTGTGGTTTGTGCGGACAATGTGGGACCAAAGCAAGCACGGCATGTGCAGAACTACTTGGAGGCAGTACAGCGACCACCCTTTGTGACAAGCGTCGTGCCGACCACCAACTCCGAAGCGGAGGTCGACGCGATCGCGGTCAGCGTCCTGGCGGAATAGAGTCACGCTGGGGCGGCATCTGTGGCCAACGGATGGCTCCGCGGGTGGGTGCCGATCACGACGAGGGCACCGCTGGCAATGGCTAGGGCAGGCACTGCAAAGGCCAGGGGGAGCCCCAGAACGTGCTCAGCCCACGCGATCGTCGGGCCTCCCAGTGCCATGCCGATCCCCTGGGCGGCAAAGAAAATACCCCCACCCAGTCCGGCGTGGCGTGGATCGAGTTCCTGAACATACCCGATTCCCACACCGTAAATGGCCGAAACCATCAGTGCGACGGCCGGAAAGGCCAAAAGCACCGTCCAGGCCCCACCGCCGAGCGAGAGGGCTACGAAGAAGAGGGTGCCACCGAGTGTTCCCGTGATGATGACCGACCGGCGTGGAGCGTGGTCGGCCCACTGGCCGACCAGCGGCATGAGCACAAGCTCCGCAAGGGCCATCCAGCTATAGAAGAGTCCGATGGTGAAGGGATCCAGGCCGAGGCGGCTGAGATAGATCGGTACTACCTGGAGCTTGGCGCTGTTGCCCGCAATGATCAGAATCACCGCGCAGCCAAAGAGCATGAGCGGCATCCAGAGCGGACGGCCGGAACTTCGGATAGGTTGGTGCCGTGTTGGGTGCTGCGCGGCTTCGCGACAAAGCAGAATGGTCAGGAGCGCTGAGCAGATGTTGCACAGGGCGGCGACCGCGAAGGGCAGGTTGGAGCGGGCCTCCAGGAGGAGTCCGCCCAAGGGAGCCGCCATGACCCATGCCGCCGAGATCATTGCGCGCAGTGTGGCGATGGCGGTGGCGCGTGGCAGGATCGTGGTTCCAGGCCCGATGTGGTCGTGGGCAAGGGCGAAGAGGGGGGGCTGCACCTGGCAGGAAACCAGGGCCCCTGCCGCTATCAGCATCACCCAGAAGGGTGGGTGCGTCGCGAGCGTCGCGAGCCCTGCTGCGGCGAGCAGGGCGCTGGTCACGGCGCTAGTGCGGCGGCTGCCGGTCCGGTCCGAGAGACGACCAAGCCATGGATTGGTGACAATACCCCCAATGGCCAGCAGTGTGAAGAACGCAGCGGTGGATCCTGCCCCTCGTCCGTAGGCCCGCATGAGCCATAGGGCTATGAACGGGATCGTCATGCCCTGCGCCATTCCATGCGCCAGAAGCGATAGAGCCACAGGGCGCAGACGGCGATCGGAGAGGACCAACAGCGGTAGCGGACGAGGTCGTGCCATAGGTCGAAGTGTAGCGGGAAAGCGGTCAAGGCAAAAGCGATTGCTGCAGGAATTCACAGGGCGCATGCGCGAATTCTGTGCACAGTCTGGGTGAAAGCGCAGGAGAGGAGGGGTGCCATGGGCCTCTCGACGTCCGCTGAGTGGATTGGCACCGTACCATCGCCACTGCGCACCATCGTGCAGCAGGGCAAACCGCTGGTGCGCTCCTTTGTGTGGTCCCTGCTGCGCGGAACTCCCGTGGTGGTTGGCCCGGGAGGGGTCCTGCCACGCCTCCTCGAGGGCCTACTCTTTGGCGTCGGGCGCGGACTGGCGGTGAGCGGCAGCGGCCAACTCTTTGTCGCTGCGGATGTGCTCGGCTGGCGCGCCGCGTGGGGTGCCGTGGAGGTGGGTGGTCTCCCGGCCCTCTGGCTCGGATCGGCGATTGGCTTGGGCGTGCTCTTGCGCCAGCACTGGGCCGACTTGGGTCGGGAGCTTCAAGCGCACAGAGACTGGCGCTCTTTGCTCCCGCTTGTAGCCGCGTTGCCCTGCCTGGTGCTGCAGCTTGGTTTGCACCCCACGACCGATGGACTCCTGGGCGGGGTCGCTGTCGGCACGAGCCTTCTCCTAACCGGCCGGGCCCATCGTTCCTTCGCCCCAGACCAGAAGACTGACCAGGCAGGCAAGACCGTTTCTCTCACCACAGCGCTGGTTGCGGGCCTCTTGGCATCGCTCGGTGCATTCATGGGCCTCTCTGCGGTTTCCGTACTGATCGCAGTCGCAGTGTCGGCACGGGTGGATCCGGAACGGGCCGGGCGCTTTGCTCTGATGACCATCACCCCGGTTGCTCTCATTGAGGGAATCGCGGGGTGGGGCGCAACTGCCTCGCTTGGGGCGGTTCCGCTGATCATCGGCGCAGCGTTGGGGGCTGCAGCGGGCGGGTGGCTTCTCCTGCGCGTACTGCTCGTGCGCTGGCGATCGATGCTCCCCTGGCTCGGTTCCTACGTGACGGCCCTTGGCGCAGTGCTGTTGCTCTTTGGCGTGTTTGCTCCATGAATGTAGCCCTGCAGTGGGGAAAAGGTGTGGTGGTCCGGCTCTGGTCGTGGATACGTTCCATTGGCCTAGCCATTGGGTCCTTCTTTATCCGTCAGGCGCAGGAAGTGATGCGGCATCCCCTGCGGACCCTCTGGGCGCTCATTCCCACGGTCGTGACCGTACTGGCCGTCTGGCCGCTGCCCGACTATGTCCGCGGTTTTTGGCTGCACTGTGAGACGTGGTTTTTGGCCAACGAGCAGCACGATTACGGAGAAGGTCCCCTCTTCAATCAGCAAGTGATCCTCTATCACCTGCTCTTCTCACCCAAGGGATACCGGGGTGACAATATCTACAGCTTCGACAACGCGCCCCCCTTTATCGTAGGGAACTACCCTCCGGTCTTTGCCCTGGTTGGTGCAATCTTCATGCGTTTTGTGGGGCAGACGTTTGAGGCCGGAAGGCTTGTCTCTAGCCTGGCGATCATCGGCACCTGTGTGATGATCGCGTTGATCGTGTTGCAGGCCACCAAACAGATCCTGCCCGCGATCTTTGCGGGCGGCCTTCTTGTCACGTTCACCGGTATCTTTCAGTGGGGGCCGTACAATCGCGTCGACTCCCTTGCGCTGTTCTGGTCGGTATGCACCGTGTTCTTGGTTCTGCGCTACGCCGGAACGCGCAAGGTGTGGTGGGCCCTTCCTTTCGCCGTACTGACCATCTACACGCGCCAATCGCTGGTGGATGGCATCTTCGCCTCCTATTGCTACTTACTTGTTCGTGACTGGCGCCGGGGACTGGCAGTAGGTGTAGCCACAGGTGTGGCGATTCTCGGCATTTTTATGGGCCTGCAGATCTGGAGCCATGGTGCCTTTTTCCTGAATGCCGTCATCGACAACGACAACGCGCTTAGTTGGCCGACTGTTTTGAGCAATTGGCACTCCTTCATGACAAACCAAGGTGGACATTTCGTGTACGGCCTGGCGGCAGCCGGAGCGGTCGCCGGAATGTTCGGACCCGGGGGGATCATGTGGCCCCTTTGGATGCTCGGTTCCGCCTTCATCTTCGCCACGATCGGCAAGACCGGGGCCGCCATCAACTACTTCTTTCCGCTCTATGCGTTTAGCTGCGCATCCGCTGGTGTGTTCGTCGGCCGCTTCCGAACCTTTTTCCGTCGTTCGCCCTTCTTTCTTTGGCCGCTTGAGCTGCTCGTACCACTGATGCTGTTCGTGTTCATTCACGGAACGGTGCCGCAGTGGGCGAAGGACGTGCCGCTTTCCTCCCGCGTGATTGCGCTTGTGGGGGAGCCGACGGCCAACGACTCTCAGTCGGCGCGAAACGACAAGGCGAAATACAGCCCGTCCTGGAAGTTCACCGGTACACCCCAGCTCATCGCCTATCTCAAGACGGTGCGTGGCCCCGTGCTGAGTCCAGGGTTCCCGTATGGTGTGGCAGTGCAGGCGGGGCACGCGCTCGAGTGGCAGCCCTTCGAACTAGGGGTGTCGTACGATGACGGCACCTGGAACCCCCAGCCGTTTCTGGCGTCGATCAATGATCGCTACTACACGGTCGTTTTCGGCTCCGGTAATGCCCTCAGCTTCCCAGGGGCGCTCGGACCATACACGTTCCAACTCGACCAGGCCGTACGAGCCAATTACCACTACTCCCGAACGATTGACGGATACCAGATTTATGTGCGTGATCGGCCGGCCATACCGCTGCCACCACCGCCACCCGTGACCGTTCCTCGCCCCTTGCACGATCTTCCTGGGGTTGTCTGGCGTATCGTGCGGGCCGTGCCGAAGACGGTGCTGCGGATGATGCACCAAGTGGTGCCACCTGTGCCCATTCGTGTCGGTAATTTTGAGGAGGTCGGCCTTGGGAACCGCCTGAATCGGATCGGTGTGGCACAGCCCGGCGTACCCGCAGCCTCGGATGAAGGAGTGGACGGCCTGGGCGATTTCCTCTCCACGGCGTCGTTCCCGAAGCCCGGTACCCTACGGATTGATTCCGACGGGCAGTTCGTTCCGTTTTTGATTCCGCTGGCGGGAAGCAAGCGCAAGTCGGTGCTCGCGTTGGACGGATCCGTCACCCTGCAACTCCCGAGCGGTGAGGACGAGGATCTCTGGCTCCTGGCGACCGGTGTGAACGGACCACAGCACCTGCATCTGACGATGCACAGCCAGGGTGAGAGCACGGAGGAAACCATCGTTCTGCCGGATTGGTGCGTACCGGGATCAACACCATACAAGCCCGCATACCAGGAAACCTCGCGCGTAAATGCCCAGGGCCAGGTGATAGCGCCCGACTGTGGGGTCTATGTGGTCCCGATCCCGATTCGGCCTGCTCGGATGCTGAACTCTGTTACGTTGGGGCGTGATCCCAACGTAATTGTTGTCTCGGTGACGGTCGAGCAGGCGCGCTGACCCGGATCACTGAGGATCAACGTGGTCCTTCTCCTCCGGCGGTAGGGACGAAATCCAGGGGAGTCCGGGCGCAATCCAGGGCGGGCTGAGGAGAAA
>JAJYVN010000211.1 GCA_021791995.1 Bacillota bacterium | reverse complement strand
ATGCTCGGTGGGAACAGCCTCGTCTCTCGCGCCCTCGACAGCTTCGAGCGCTGCGACGGTACGTTCGTAGCCACCCCGGTCAACGCGCAGATCGAGCAGGAATCGTCCCGCCGCTTCGTGTACTTCGAGACAACTGATCGCGAAACGGGCGAGAAAAAGGTCGAGTTCCTCCGCACGGAGCGAGTGGACGACCCCCTCGGCCGCTTGGTCTTCGCGCAGGCGAAGGCGTGCAAAGGACAGCCGGTCAGGGTCTACAAGGAGGTCGAGGACACCGGGAAAATGAAGGACGGCCATCCCGTGAAGGTCCGCATGCTCCGCTGGCTGGAGCCAGTCTAAAGCCGTGCCGTCGGCCAAACCGCTCGCTTGGTACGACGCCGAGGAAGTCCCCCGTGCGGGGACCGTCTCCACGAACGCCCTTGCCCGCCGCCAGAAGATCTATCGCGCCTGGGTGTGGGCGAGCATCGTGCTGGCGCCGTTCGCCTTCCTCGTGGCCCTGGCCTCGGCCGCTCGACCGAGCGCGGCCCCGGCGCAGGCGTCGTCTCCTGGCGAGGCTGCGGCGACCGTGGCACTTCGGTCGTGGCTTGCCTCTAAGCCGGCGCCCTTGCCGGGAGGGCGCTTAGTGGACTGGGCCGGCGCCACCACTGTGGCCGCCAGTAGTGGCCAGGGCGGTTGGCAGTCCGAGCAGGACAGCTTCGTCGTCGAGGGCGCTGGAGGCCGTCTCTGGACGGCCATCATCGAGGTCGCAATCTCGTCCGGCCAAGCAAGCGTCGTCGCGGGGCCGTCCTTGCAACCGGTCACCGCCAGCCCTGGCGCTCCTTCGACCGGGCCCTGGCCGAGCCTCGCCGCCACGACGAGTGCCCCCTCCCTGGTCGTCTCGGCCGTCTCCGGTTGGGCGCGTGCCTACTGCTCTGGCAACAGCTCCGAGCTCAGGTTGGCAGTCGGCGACAATAACCCCTCGCACGTCTACTCCCCGCTCGGCGGCGTCGTCGCCGAGCAAGTGCAGGTGGAGTGGTACGCGACCCTGCCCCGGTCCTCGAACGCCGTGGCACAGGTCGACCTATGGGTGAAATGGGCGGGCGAACGCTCCATGTCCGCACAGCCCATGGCGATGGACCTGCTCGTGGCGCGAGCGAGCGGTCTGGCACCCATCGTCGTCTCCTGGGGCCCGCCTGGCAGCGGGCCGAGCCTGAAGTCCTTCAGCCCGCAATGAGCGACCTTTCCGTCCCACAGTGGCCGACCGCCAAGCGAGGTCGTCTGCCCGGCGGGCGCCTTCTCGGTGTGGACGGCTCGATGTGGCTCTACAGGCGTTGCCCCATGGGCCCGATGGTCGATGCCGTCAGCCCCGACGCGGCGCTCGCTTCCGCTGCCCCTTTACGTCAAGCCCTAGAAGAGCTTGCCTCCCTCGGATCGGGACGGGCCGCTCGCCGAGCCGTAGCCCGCAGCCGCTACCGCGCCGCCCCCCGAAGCCACCTCCGTTTCGACTTCAACCCCAGCACCCGCAACGGTTTCGTCCACCACATCGACCTCGACGGCCGCCGCTACGACTTCTTCCGATGCGATTCCTGTGCCCTTTACCGAGGCCGATCGTGTCCTCATGGCCCGTGTGATCGATTCAGAGCTGCCCGATGGACCATTTGAGGCTCAGGTGGGTGTCGGGGCCGTTATCGTTAATCGCGTTCATTCGCCTGGCTTTGCGGACACTGTATCCGCGGTGGTCGATGACCCTGGCCAGTTCCAAGGCGTGGGGGATGTGCTCTTCAACCGCCCGCCCACAAAAAATGCCCTCGCTGCGGCGCTCGACGCCCTGGAGGGTCAGGATCCCACCGGTGGCGCCCTCTACTTCTTTAATCCCAGCAAGACAACCAACCAGTGGGCGCTTTCCCTACCTGTGACGGTTACCATCGGTCCGATGCGTTTTGCTCGTTAGGCTCAATCCAAACGAGGGATCCCCATCCCGGTGGTTACGCGGCTGCGGTGGCCATGGGGAGAACGTCGCCTGAATAACCGCCAGTGACCGAACCGCAGTGTTCGGTCAGCTGGATGTCAGGATCGCGTGGCAGTAGTGCCTTACAATGCCGCTCGAATGGCGCACGCTCGGACGACAGATGGATCTGGATGTTGTAGCTCGGGTAGCGGCTTGGCGGACATTGCGGTTGGCCGGGGGGACACACGCATAGGACCGCCCCAACGGAGAAGGAGCCACGGATGGATGCCCTTCGAGGCTTAGGCAGGGTAGCGGTGATTGCCGCCGCTACCCTGGTGCTGGCGGCCGGATGCGGTAACATCAAGGGACTTAATGGCGCCCCGGCAGGATCGTCAATAACCGCCCTCGGTCGAACCATTCCGCGGTGGATCGACGTGGAACGACGTCTCGCCAGTTTTAGCCGTTCCTGTGCGTGCGCCCACGAGCTTCGATGGCTTGAACAGTAAGGACGCATGGGTTGCGGTGGGACCGGCTTCGAATAACTCCTCAAACACCGTCGTCTACCAGACCAACGACGGCGGCGCAAACTGGACAGCCGCTACCATCCCCGGGACCTCATACGGCGGTGCGGTTTGGCTGGATTTCATCACTTCGCGCACTGGGTACCTCGTCAGAGAAGGGCCCGGATACATGGGGCGACGGGCTTCATCCTTTTCCGCACGCATGACGGAGGAGAGACCTGGAGGATCGTTACCAATCAGAGCATACCGGGTACACCGGCCGACCACTGCATCATGGCATGCGGCGACAAGGATGGGGTGGACTTCCGTGCCGTAGCGGACGGTTTTTTCGGAGCCTTCACCCCTGCAGACGGGCTGCTTCTGTATATCACGGTGGACGGAGGAACCACGCGGAGCGGTATCGGGCTACCACAGCCACCGGGCTACCCTCAGGTGCTCCACAGCTCCTGTGTTCTTTGGCGCAACGGACGGCATCCTGGCGTTTCCGTTGCGTGGCAGTGGTTCGTCCAATCGTATCGTGTTCTATCGCACGACAAACGGTGGCCGAACCTGGACGCCCACCACGGGTGTGGCCGATACGCTCGAGAACTGGAATCCGGTTTGGAACTTCGTCAACACCTCGGATGGTTTTGTCGTCGACGGGAGAGTGCTCCAAATAACGACCAACGGGGGGGAAAGATGGGCGGCTGTCCACCCAAACGTGGGTCTGAGCGGGGTTTCCGACCTCGACTTTCTGACGCCTTAAGTCGGCTGGGGCATCGTCCACGGGGAGCTCCTCCGTACCACCGATGGAGACACACGGTGGACGGATGCCGCCGGATGGCTCGTGCCAGAGGCATCCCGAGGCAGTCCACCTATCTGGCTGCGTGGGTCCGGGAGGCTTGCAGCGTGGCCAGAGCGGCATCACCCATCTTCTTGCTCCGTATCGATAGGGCAGAAGTGGGGTGCCGTCTTTGTGGGTGACCATGGCCCTCGGGATGACCATCCTGGTGGCCGAGAGTTGGCTCGGGAGCGTTGCAACGCGAAACCTGATCGCAAGAGGTGGGGCCGTACCTCCTTGGGTGCGCCACCTGCGTGGTGTGGGGGTACGGGCCGCAGCACGTCGAGGGTTGCCAACATCCGAATGGTTTATCATCCAACATATGCCGACGTGATGTAATGACTCAATGCAGCTTTCGGACTGGGACCGAAAGAACGACATCGCATACCAGACCGCCTGGAAGGGGTGGAAGGCTGGAAAGCTGCCTATGCCAGCACGCCAGATGCCTACTGGGACGATTTTTGGTGGAAGCCTCCGAGCGGGAGGAAGTGGGTGTGGTGTTGTACGCGCGGGTGTCCTCCACGGACCCGAAAGCCGGCCTGGACCGTCAAGTGGTCCGCCTAGCCGCGTTTGCGACAGAGAATAACATGCGGGTCGCGAAGGTGGTGGCCGAGGTGGGTAGCGGTCTCGACGGGCACGGGAAAGGTCTTCTTGCCGTACTTCGCTCGCCGGATGATGGCGCTCTTGTGGTGAAGCATCGGGATCGATGGGCACGGTTCGGCTCGGAGTACGTCGAGGCGGCTCTTGCCGCAACGAGCCGAGGGGTGGTCGTCGTGGACCCCGAAGTAAGGAAAGGACGATCTGGTGCAAGACATGATCGATGTGCGGATCCACATGTGCGCGCGTCTGTATGGTCGCCGGGCGACTCGTAACCGGGCGGAGAAGGCGCTCCAGGCGGCGAGTGAGGCATGAAGGTCAACCAGGCGTTCCGCTAGGCGTTGGACCCGACCGAGCAACAGCGAAGCCTATTGGCTCCGTCCGTGGGCACGGCCCGCTATGCCTTCCATGGGGGGTGGCCCTGTGCAAGCGCCTGTTGGATGCCGGAAATCCCGTGCCGCACGCAGTGGAACGCGGAGAAACCGCAACGGTCCTGGGTCTACGCTGTCTCTCCATGCTGTGGCCAGGAGGCGTTGCGCGAGTTGGACTGGGCTTTCGCCAACTTCTGGCGTGGCCGCAAGGAGGGGCGCCGCGTCGGCTTCCCGCACTTCCGCCGCAAGCACGGGCGACGGGATTCCTTCCGGCTCACCGGCAGCAGTAAGGTGCATCCCCGATCGGTATCCCTGCCGCGCATTGGGTGCGTACGAACCAAGGAGACGACCGAGAAGTTCCGTGGCCGCATTCTCTCCGCGACGGTCAGTCGCGAGGCGGATCGCTGGTATGTATCGCTTGCGGTGGAGGTGGAACGCGATGATCCACAGCCCGACGTAGGACCTGTGGCTGGGATCGATCGGGGCCTCACGTCCTTTGCGGTGCTCTCCGATGGATGACAGTTGGAGTCTCCAAAGCCCTTGACCAATGCGCAGCGGCTGCACAGTCGTAAGCAACGTGACTCACGCCATCGCCGCAAGTCTGCGGCTCGGTTCACGCGAATCCACCGACGCATCCTCTATCAGCGCACGGATTTTCTGCACAACGCAACCACGATGCTGGCGAAAACCAAGTCGGTCATCGTGGGCGAAGACCTTTCCATTCGCGGTATGGTCCGCAACCATCATCTGGCCCGGTCCATCGCGGACGCTGGGTGGGGCGAGTACTGCCCGATGTTGGAGTACAAGACCACGTGGTACGGGTCCCAGTTGGTTGTTGCTCCCCGGTAACTCCTCAGGTGTGTATCACGAAAGCTGTGTTGAACTTGCCGGTGAGAGTCCGGCCACGGTAATGACCAAGCAGCCGTGTAGCTGGTGGGCGACGTCACTGGAGACAGTGCCGTCGAAGCCCCACGACAAAGCCGCCTAGGGCTGCCCTTTGCCCACAAGTGAGGGCTGGACAAACGGCACCGTAGCGGTTAACGTGTGGGCATGACAATAACGAAGAGCATCTTGCACCGACTTTCCCAAACGGACGCGCTCGATCTC
>JAJYVN010000210.1 GCA_021791995.1 Bacillota bacterium | reverse complement strand
CGTCCGCTGTCCAGCCCCCTCCACCTCTGGAAGCAGCTCGCTCAGCCCCGCTCCCGCCCCCCCTTGAACGCTTACGAAGGCACGGGTTGCCCTGGCACATTCTCCCGCTCGACCATCCCCCGAAAGCTGACCTCCGAGCGGTCTGCCACCGGAGTCGGAACAGTGGATTTTCGCTCATCTCTCCGATCACGGGTAAGCGCAGGTCGATGTCACCATTGCAGGAAATCCAAAGGCTGCCTCGAATGGCGTACGTCATATTCGCGTGCGGGGGGATGATTCGATGCGTCGGTGGAGGTTCATGGGCTTCGCGTCTCTCGTCTCAGCGGTCGTGTTGGCGTGCGGCGTCTCTGTTTTGGCGGCTAGCAATACCGCTGCCTCGGACGTGATTGTCAACTTCGGTGCATCTGGTGCGGCATCCATGCTCAGTAATGGGGCCGGTATGACTTCAACCATCGAAACGAGCCACGTATATACGGGCGAGACGGCGGGTCTAGAGCAGGTGTTCGCGGGTGCACAGTATGCGGGAGGCGGGTGGCCGAATCCCGCGCCGCCTTCCCAGGGCACGACATTCATCACCTTGCCCGGCCCGGTCAATCTGAGCACGCGGAGCAGCCTTGATTTCTGGATTTACGATACGGAAGGGAACAATACATACTACGTGACTCTCTACGACACGAAGGGAGACCGGGTTTCGGCATGGACGCAGCGCGGCACGAAGGACACGTGGTACCAAGTTGTGTTGCCGTTGAACGCTGCTACGTTCAACAATAACCCGTCTGGAACGCTGGATTTTGCCGAAGTTGACAAAATCGGTATTGGTCAGTGGTGGCCTGGCACCTACTACATATCCTCCATCACTGCCCCGTTAGCGGCAACATCTACGGCGGCTTCAAGCACGACTGCGGCGACAACGTCCTCTAAGGTTACCTCCTCCACCACGCCGTCTACTGTGACGTCTACTACCACCAAGGCGACGACATCGTCCAGCACCGCAAAAACGACGTCATCGACCTCGACGGGCAGCTCCGCATCGAAGACGACCCTCCCCCGTACAGGAAGCGGACCACTGCCGTATGTGTTGGGTGCGCTGTTGATCCTGACGGGTGCGATTGGGATCCGGAGCTCGCGGAGGATAGAGAACATTTCCTAAGACGTCTGCCTGGGCGGTTCGCACCGATCGATGGCGCGAACCGCCCGGTTGCGGGGGCGGGTCATGCAGCCGGTCCCGAAGGTGACCCGAGTCAATCATTGTTGGGTCGAGCCGACGGCTTGTCCACCTGGATCGGCGGACGCGAGGCCGGTCGACGGCGGCCGGCCAGCGTCGCGCACAGAGGCTCTGGCAAGGGAGGGGGCGCTTGTGTCCGAAGCGGTTTTCCGGCAAGCCGCTGCGTTGGGACAGCGTGTACCTGTGGTGGGATCCGCGACCAGTTTACGTGCCGACGGTTTGCTCGGCACAACCCGATACCTCCGATTGTCACGCTGCGCCGCATCGGTGTAGCACAAAAAAAGACCGGGAACGGTCGCCTGCACGCGACCGTTCCCGCGCCGCGTGATTTATCGATGGAGACTAGGGGTATTTCCTAGCGTGTCGGCGGCCGCGCCGTTTATCCGATATGAAACGGACGGGGGATGATGTGAGTGCGCCCAACATACATCAGCAGGCGCCAGGTGCTGCGCGGTGGGGTGGCTGGCGCGGCGGCGCTGCTTGGCGGATCCCTGGTAGGGTGTGGTAAGGCCAAACCGGTGACGGCTGCGGCCAATCCGGTGGTGCTCCTCTGGCACCCATGGACGTACTTCACCGATGGGGGATCTGCGTCCGCGGTGCCGCTGTATCAAGAGGGTATCAAACCGTTTCTCGCGCAGAACAAGGGGGTTCAGGTAACGATTAACTTCCCCAACCCCTCCGTGGCATCATTGACCGGAGGGGCTGGGCCGGATGTAATGGAGTATTGGGTCCTCAATGGCTTCGTCCAGAACAACTTGCTGTTGGACCTGACACCATATATCTCGAAGGACGGGGTTGACCTATCCGTATTTCCAAGCAACACGATCAACTTCTATAAAGAGGTCGGAACGTTCTCCCCGCAAAAGGCGGGGCTATACTGCCTCCCCGCCTATATCCATACCCTGGCGATGGCCGTCAATCTTTCGTTGCTAGACGACGCCGGCCAACCATATCCGGAACCGGGATGGACTTGGGAGGAATGGGCCTCGATGTGGCAGCAGGTCACCGTGAAGAACGACGGCTCGTCGAGCCGCACGGGGGCATGGTTATACTTTGGCGGCTATAACTACTCCGGCACCGGACCAGCACCGTTCTACCTCCGGGGCTTCGGAGGGGACTATGTCGATCCGACGGATCCCACCAAGTGTTATCTCGACCAACCCGGCTCCATCCAGGCGCTGGAGTGGATTTACGGTCTCCTTCAGTCGGGTGCGGTAACGATGACCCGGGGGTTCCAGTCTGGCAGTGTTGTTAGCGCGGCCCACGGCAGTGCGGGTAGCATCCTGTCCCTGGTCGAAAACATGGGGAACGTCACTTGGTCCTACTATGAGACTCCGGTGTGGCCAAAGGGCAAGGTCGCATACGCCGCGGATGATTTCTACGCGATCAACGCACAGACGAAACACCCGGATATCGCGTGGGAGTTCCTGAAGTTTCTCACGGTCGAGAATTCCTGGCAGCAGTTTATGATGCACTTGGCGCTCACTGGCCCCAATAAGGCGGAGTTGTGGCCCGAATGGGCGGCCACTGCGGCCCAGGTGGCCCCCACCCTGGCGGACAAGAACCTCCAAGTGATGGTCGATCAGGTGCAGAATAACGAGGTCTATCCCGGAAGTGTCTTTCGCTATAACGATTCGTCGGCCGCGTCCACGATCAATGGATACCTGACCCAGATCGCTCAAGGCACGATCGAGGTTCCCGTCGCCTGTCAGACGATGACACAACAGGTTAACGCGCTTGAGCAGCAAGGAGCGGCGGCTGCGGCATCCACGTCATCTGCTGCAGGAGTGTAACGGATGACGCGACCGAGCTGACCTCCCTTTGCGGCGAGGGAAAAAGGGCAAGGGCCTGACATCGCGCGGGCAAGGGACGCGTCCGTGACGGTTCGTTGTCCGATGGGTGCGGCGTATTCTAAACTCGCGGCCTACGTGCTTCCGATGGCGTTGTTCCGACCCGGTTGTCCCACACCATCCTACCCCCCTCCCGTGGCTAGATATGGGTAAAGCGCGTGGTCGATTGTCTCAACCAGATCCAGCGTGGTTATGGCAATCATGCGTTGGCAGAACTCTGGTCGGTATCCGGGGCGAACGCGATTCGGTTGGGGGACACGAACCGGCACAGCGGGTTTGTTTACCGCGATGCCCGGTTCCCTCTTTGACGCCCGGCAGGCTGCGCTACGCCTGGGGCGTACCAGCGGAGCGTCAGCGCAGTTGGTGTGGAGGTCATGGTGAGTAGCGCTCCGTTGGCGGCCATCACCGCGTACGCCCCGAGCTGCGGGCCTTGGCTGTCGGGCAGGGGCAGTCGCCATGCGATCCGTCCGTGGCGCTCGAAGGCTTCGACTGCTGCCTCGGGTGTGGAGGGCATGGAAAGGAACACGATCAGGCCCCGGGCGACTCCCAGGAAATCACAGCGCACACACGCAGGAACGGGGATCGGATGTCCGATGGTCTCGGGTGCTGCCATTCGAATCAGGGCGGGTTGGCCGCGTGCGGTTCTTCCCAAGACCCAGGCATCCTCGTTGCCCGCTGGGGCAAGACCACGCTCGACTCCGGCCGGCAGAAGGAGCCAGGGTGGACCCGCTGGATGCCGAGCGGGTTCTCCGGGGGTTGCGATGATCGTTCGCTTTACGACGTAGGGTGGCCCTCCGATCGGTAAGGCATAGAGGGCGCGAACTGTTTCCGCTGGCCCAACCTGGAGGACATCCGCTAACGCGCCGGTGGCGTACGGGACCAGCGAGGTTACACTGACGAACTGACCGGCCCTTGCGAGCGACCCCATCACCGTTGCTTGTCCGAGCGTTGCAAAACTCCACAGCTCCAGGCGGTCGTCAGCGGCCACAATGGTACCATCGGCCGTAACGGCAACGGCTGTCACGATCGAAACCGTAGACGGCAGGCCGATGACGCGGGGGCCGATCCAGGAGCCCGCGCTTCGACGCCAGACCAAGAGATGGCGCGCGAAGCTGTCCGCAATAACGATCGTGTTGTCCGTGAGCGCAAAGGCAGAGGGTCCGAAGGTACGCCCTGAAACCTCCTCGGCGTGCACGGCGGCTCCCCATGGCAATACTGCCTGCCACTTTGCGGAGGCGCTCCGTTGTGCACAGCCCGTGATGGCAAGAACCAGAACCCCAAGGGCGAGGAACGCGGTGCGATAGCCCATTTCAGGACTTCCCTCTCGAGTCTGGATGCAGGGACCACGATGCAAGGAGCGAACGTTGGCGCCTGGAAAGCATACGCACGCATCCTTTTGGGGATGAACGCACCTGTGGCGTTGGGCCATGCTGGTTCGCATTGCACCGTACTCGCTCGTTCGCTATGCTTCCGGCATCTCATGGGGGAGGTTGAAGCAGCAACCCTAAACAATTTATAGAGCGCACCGATAAGATAGGTATGAGTAGGTATGACGGGATGTCAGATGTGCTCCGCCCTGCAGAGGTTGCCCGGGTGCTGAGGGTCCACGTGGGGACGCTGCGCCGATGGGACAAGGAAGGCAAACTTTGCCCGTTCACTCGCTCTGCGGGCGGGCAACGGCGGTATGCGCGAGCGGACGTGCTGGCGTTGTTGGGAGAAGACGGCGCTGGGAGCGAGAAGACGGCTGCGGTCTACGCTCGCGTCAGCACGACAAAGCAGGCGGAGGCGGGCAACCTGGAGCGGCAGCGCCTGCGGCTGTTGGAGTACGCGGCGGTCAACGGCTACCGTGTGGTGCTGCAGGCGGGGGACGTGGCGTCGGGCCTGAACGCGCGGCGGCGGGGCTTGGGGCGCGTGGTGGAGGCGGCACGGCGGCATGAGGTGCGCTTCCTCTTGGTGGAGTATCCGGATCGGCTGGCGCGCTTTGGGTTTCCGTACTTGGAGACCCTGTTTGAGGTGTTGAACGTCCGGATCGTGGTCATCTCGAACCAGGAGCCGGAGGATGCGCAGGCTGAGTTGGTCAAAGACATGTTGTCGGTAGTGACCAGCTTTTCCGCGAAGCTGTACGGAATGCGTGGCGGGCGCAAGGCGCGTGCGGCGGTGAAGGACATTCTCGCAAAGACGGGGGCGGATGCTGTTGGCGGATAAGCGGGCGAACCCAAAGGCTAATGGGGCGCTCACCATCCAATGCGAGTGGTTTCCCGCCGAGCCGTC
>JAJYVN010000209.1 GCA_021791995.1 Bacillota bacterium | reverse complement strand
CGCGACCCGTGCGGTGGGTGTGTGTGGCAGTGACGTTCATGTATGGCATGGTACCCAGACCTACCCGATGCGGTTTCCCGTGACACTCGGACACGAGGAGACCGGAGAGATCGTGGAACTAGGAGAAGGTGTGGCGGGCTGGTCGGTGGGGCAACGGGTGGTTTCTGAAACAGCCCGCTATGTGTGCGGGAGGTGCCAGCAGTGCCGGGAGGGCCGGTACAATCTATGCGCTGAACGCGTGGGATTTGGGGCCCTTATTGACGGCTCAATGGCGGATACCTTCGTCACTCGGCAGGAGATCCTGCACGCCGTCCCCGATCCGGTGAGTGATGCGGTGGCAGCAACCGCAGAGCCTTACTGCGTGGCCTTCAACGCCGTGGTGGAACGGGCGCGCGTCCGGCCGGGCGACACCGTGGGGGTGATCGGTCCGGGCGCGATCGGAGTGTTCAGCGCGCAAGTCGCCTCCCTGTGCGGGGCATCGGATGTCGTTGTCATCGGCATCCCGGGTGATGCCGAACGACTTGCTCTGGCCCGCACCATGGGCGCCACGGACACCGTTGCGGTTTCGGGAGGCGACTGGTGGCGGAAGAGCACCTATGAGAGTACCTGTGATGTTGTGATTGACGCGGCTGGCGTTTCACGCACGCTTTCTGCGGCGATCGGACTCGCCAAACCGGGTGGGCAGGTGGTGAAGGTGGGGTGGGGACCAGAGCCATATGACACTCCGCTGGACTCCATCGTTGCCAAGGCGGTTGACGTTCACGGGGCATTCAGCCACACCTGGAGCACATGGGAGCGTGTGGTGCGGCTTCTGGCGCGCGGGCGGCTGGATCCCTCTCCTGGTCTGCGGACATACCGCCTCGAGGACTGGGAGCGGGCGTTCTCGGACATGTCAGAGCGCAAGACGCTCAAGCCCGTGCTCTTATTGGAGCCGGGGGGCGGGGTGTAATGGACAGGCCGCGAATCGCCGCGTTCCCGAAAGGCTTCTTCCAGCAACTGCTCGACCGCACGGGATGGTCGCTCGAGGATTGGATCCGGGCTGCCGCATCCCTGGGCGTCGACGGTGTCGAACTGTACCCGGGATTTCTCGAGGGAAGGGATGCGCCCTACCTGGCGCGATTGCGGAATCTCGCCGCCGAGGTGGGACTCTCCCTGCCGATGATGTGCGCCTCGCCGGACTTCATCGATCCGCGCCCGGGCGCATGGGAACGGGCGATCGCTGAGGAGCGTACCCTGATCGATGTTATGGCCGAACTCAATCCCCATGGGTCCTGGTGCAGCGTGCGCGTGCTTTCGGGTCAGCGGTGGCCAGCGGTTGCATTGGACGAAGGCGTCCAATGCGTTGTTGAGGCCATCGAGAAGCTGGTGCCGTATGCGGAGAAGAAGCGGGTCTTTCTAGTCATGGAGAATCATTACAAGGATGGACTTTGGTCCTACCCCGAGTTCGCGCAACACTCGGAGGCGTTCTTGACCATCGTGCGTCGCGTCACATCCCCGTGGTTTGGAGTCAACTTCGATCCATCCAACGCGCTCATTGCGGGTGAGGACCCCTTGGCCTTGCTCGATCAGGTCCTGGATCTGGTCGTGTGTATGCATGCCAGCGACCGGTCGCTCCGCCCTGGTTATACCCTGGCGGATCTCGGTGCTCACCGAGGGGTTGGATATCCAGAAGCGCTGCAGCATGGCGTGGTGGGGACGGGACTGAACAACTACGACGAGATCCTTGCCCGGTTGGCGCGTAGGGGGTTTGCGGGGTGGATCTCGATTGAGGACGGTCAACGCGGGGGGGCGGAGGGTCTGGAAGACATCGCAGCCTCCGCGCGGTTTCTCCGCAGCGTGATCACACGATGCTGGGGAGGAAGGGCCACGGTTGGTGAAGCTGGCAGAGCGGCCCGTGGTCCAACGATCGGTGGATCTCATTTCGACGGATGACGCACTGCGCATGGCGCGGCTGGCGGTGGAGGCTGGCGTCGACTGGCTGGAGGCGGGGATACCCCTTATCCTGGCCGAGGGTATGCACAGTGTTCATGCGTTGCACTGCGCGTTTCCCGATTATCCGGTCGTGGCTGACCTGCAGATCATGGATGGGGGTGCGCGCGAGACGCGTCTCGCTGCCGAGGCGGGTGCGTCCTGGGTTGTGGTGATGGGACGCGCACACGGCGCAACGGTCCGTGCCGTTGTGCGGGAGGCTCGTTGGTGCGGCGTGCGTGTGATGGGGGACGTGCTCGGCAGCACGGATTACGGCGCGGAGGCGACAATGGATGGAGGCGCTGGGAGCGGACGCCGTGATTGCTCACCTTGGTTTCGATGAACGGGTCGAGCGCCCGGAGGCGTCGGTTTCCGACTTTTTCGCGGCGGTCGTCCCGCAGACACATCTGCCGGCGAAAGCGGTGGGCGGGATTCGAATCGAAGATCGGGTGGCGTTGCCAGCACTGCATTCGCCCTTGGTCATATCGGCTGATACCTTTGCGCCCGCGCCGGACGAAGCGACCCGACGCCAGGTGTTGCGCTGAGTCGTCCAGCGGATCCATTCGGTGTGACGGTTGCGCGACGCCAGCACTCGAGCGACGCTCTCCGTTCCTCCGCACGCCTATCGGTTGCTGACCCCGCAAGTCCCCGCCGCTACAGTGCCGGAATATCGATCACGACCTCGCGCCCACTGGCCGCCGAGCGATAAATACCATCAATGATTGCCTGTGAATAAATCACCTCTTCGCCCGGAACGGGATTCGGTCCTCCGTTGCGGATCGCGTTTGTGAAGGATTCGATGGACTTAAAGTATGTGTACATCGGCGGGAAATCACGATGCACATCCGGTAGCTGCAAGTCGGAATGCGACCGAAATCCGGAGTATTCGTGAAACAGCCTCTGTGCCGTTACGTTAAATCCGCCGCGCGTCCCCAGAAAAATCAACGGACCAAGTGTATCGAGATGCATCGCCCAAGAGATCTTGAAAACGAAGGTAATGCCGCCTTCCAGACGGATTAGAGCGACCCCAACGTCTTCCACGTCGAAGGCGCGAGAGTCAATCGGCCCGTATTCGTGCGGTTGGGGGGGCTGTAGTCAGGCGAGCTACCCAGGTGTGCGCTCGTTGTTGCCGAGACCGTCAGGGGCCGAGGATTGCCGAGTGCGTACATCACCGTGTCGATGGCATAGCAACCTATATCCAGTACCGCGCCTCCTCCGGCGGTGGCCTTGGAGATGAACGTTCCGCCGGGGATGCCGTATCGGCGTCCCCCCCCGGATTCCACATAGTAGATTTGGCCGAGTTCACCAGAGGCGACAACCCGGCGCGCCGCGAGTGTGTGCGGCTCCCAGCGTGAGATGAAGTTGATCATGAGCATGGCGCCGGTTTTGCGACTGGTGTGGACCATGGCCACGGCTTCCTCGAGTGTGACCGACATAGGCTTCACGACCATGGTGTGCTTGTGGGCCACCAGTGCGTCGATCGCGGGCTGGCAGTGAGCACGGTTGAACGTGCAGATGTCGACGCCGTCGATATCGAGCGCCAAGAGGTCATGGTAGTCGGTGAAGGCACGCGTACCGACTAGGCCCATACGCTCAATGAACGCCTGGGCCCGGCCGGGAACGATGTCCGCCACTGCCGTGACATGGACATCTGGCAGTTTGAGATACTGGGCCGCATGCGCCTGCGCAATACCCCCACCACCGATGATCCCAATCCGGACCCGATCATTGGACATGTGGATCCCCTCCTGCTCCAACATTTCAGTGACGCTCACCACCATCGGTGCTCTGCGGCGGATCCGGTCGATCACTCGAGCACCGGTTAAGCCGCATGTCGCCACCTCTCAGAGGGCCAACGATCGCGTGGCTGCGTCATCCGGCCAGCCGTCGGTCGCCGCGACGCGGAAGCGCACCGTCCAGGAATCTCCGGCGCGGAGCAATTTCGGCACATGGCGGATGGGGTTGACCAACATCAGCCCGTAGGACTGGGTGTGCCAAACGCTCTCCCCGTTGCGGGGATCCGTGTAGACGGTGACGGCGACCGGGCGGCCCACAACCGCTCCGCGGTATTGCACCCACCCAGCGACTTGGCGGTTAGTCGCCGCCTCGCCCTCGCCACCGACATCGTTGCGCAGTTGGCCACCATCGAGCTCATCCAATTGGTCGTGGACTCGTACAGCGAAGAGTCCGTGGTTGGTCGCATCCAACGTGACCGGCAATGCCGGCGACGCTGGCCTGAAGGTTGCGAATACATCCACAACCAGTGTGTTGGCGGCGACGGAAATCTGCCAGACGCGATCTTCAGACACCAGCGCCCGCGATGTGGGGTCACGCCACTCGATGGTTTGGCGAACCGAAACTCCCGCGGCACCCGTAGCCGACTCGAGCTCGGTCCGAGTGGCTACGACGGTACCGATTGATCCTGGAGCGGAGAAGCGGGCTTCCTCCACCCACATTTCATAGCCGTTCACAGCTCCATGCGCCAGCCACACAGAGTGGTGGTGCGAATAGTCGAATGGGCCATTCTCGGTGACCGGTACTCCTGCGGGCGTACACAACGGATAGAGAAACGGGTGATGGCTTCCCTGACCAACCGCGCAGAGCAGTCGGCCATCACCCCGGAGTTCCAGACGTGATCGAGTCTGCACGCCTACCAGATCCATACCGCTCCGTCCCCTCTATTCCATGCCACAGCCGGGGATCCCGCCCGCTATCCGAGTGCCCCAAACATCTCGCTTACTTCCCTTAAGGCAACCGATCGACCACGTTCTGCGATCGACCGGTACGCGGCTTCAATTACCGCGATGGCACCGAGATTCCCCCGCCCATGACAGCGGGACACACGCCCCTCGCTCAACGCATGTAACAATTCCAGCATTGAGGCGCCAAAGGCGTCGGGAAACCAGTGGCCGGAAAACGCGAGTCGGCGACTGCCTTCCGGATGCAATGTGACAACTTCTCCATCTTCCGATGTGGCACTGATGGCCCCATTGGCGCCCTGGATCACCACCTCCTCAGTGGGCGTCCCCCTTCGCCAGGTGCCGCGGTACGACCAATTGTTGATGACCACACCGCGCAGGCCGTTCGCATACTGAAGGCAAACGACACCAACGTTCTCTCCCACCAAATCTGGCTGCGAGGCGTCGTGGGCTGCCGACGCTGACACGGCTTCAGGGAGACCAAACCAATCCTGGAGCAGGGCGAAGTGGTGTACGCCCATGTCGCAGATAATCCAGCGAGGGGTGCGGCCGCCGCTATAGTGCGAGCGGGACACGACCAGCAGAGTAGACATCGACGCTTGACATTACGCGCCGGTGATCGGATGATGACCCTATGATAAGGGAACAGATGCTCTCGACAGGGCAAGCCGCAAAACGGTTGGGCATCT
>JAJYVN010000007.1:575-27068 GCA_021791995.1 Bacillota bacterium | reverse complement strand
AGCGGTGCCGGTCTTCGTTCCGACGCGCGAGGAGGACGGGTTCTGCGTGCGTGCGGAGGTGATCGGGGATTACGTGACTGCGCGCACGAAGATGCTTTTACTCAACAGCCCATGCAATCCGACGGGATCGGTTGTGCCCCGGGCTGAGCTGGAGGCGATTGGGGAACTGGTCTTAGCCCATGGGCGGATGGTGGTTTTGTCGGACGAGATCTACGAGTCCCTGGTGTATGGAGCGGCGCGCCATGACAGCCTGGCCGCGCTGGATCCCGCACTGAAGGCCAAGACAGTAACCATTAACGGCCTCTCCAAGGCTTACGCCATGACGGGCTGGCGCGTGGGATACGCCGCAGCCGATCGGGCCATTGCCCAGGCGATGGGGAATCTCCTCAGCCAGACGACATCAGGGATCAATTCCATCGCGCAGAAGGCTGCGGTTGCGGCGTTGCGAGATGGGCAAGCGGATGTGCAAGTAATGGCAGAGGAGTTTGCACGCCGGAGGGAGTATGTTCTGGCCCGATTGGCTGGGATGCCCGGCGTGCGCTGTGTTCCGCCGGACGGTGCCTTTTATGTCTTCCCGAACGTGTCGAGTGCATTCGGTCGCACGACACCCGCTGGCGTGCGCCTGACGGACATCGGTACGCTGGGTTTGCAGTTGTTGGATGAGGCAGGGGTTGCCACGGTGCCGGGAGACGGCTTCGGTGTTACGGATCACATTCGAATCTCTTACGCCGCAAGCCTGTCCACTCTGGAGCGCGGTTGCGACCGGCTTGAGGAGTTCTTCAGGGGGCTGCGCTAGGGTGGCGGAGGGGGTTGGCGAAGGTGAGCCTTTTTACATCGGAGTCGGTTACCGAGGGGCATCCGGACAAGGTTGCGGACCAAATTGCCGACGCATTGCTGGACCGCTTCCTTGCGCAGGATCCCATGTCGCGTACAGCGATTGAGGTGACGGTGGCGACCGGGTTGGTGATCGTGCTCGGCCAGGTCACCTCCCAGGCGTACGTCGATATACCCGCTACTGTACGGCAGGTGTTGCGTGATATTGGTTATATCGGTACCGCCGGTTTTGACGCGGATAGCGTGGCGGTGCTGGCGAATCTGGAGGCCCAGTCGCCGGATATTGCGCGTGGTGTCGACCACTCGCTGGAGGTTCGCAGCGAACAGTCGGGCGATGCCCTAGAGGCGACCGGTGCCGGGGACCAGGGTATGATGTTTGGTTACGCATGTGATGAAACACCGGAGTATCTGCCGTTGCCGATCGCTTTAGCGCATCGTCTGGCTCGGGAGCTGGCGGATGTTCGTCATCGGGGGGAACTTCCCTATCTTCTCCCCGACGGGAAGACGCAGGTGACGGTGGAGTACCGGGATGGCGTGCCCGTGGGTGTTGATACGGTCGTCGTCTCCACACAACACCGGGCGGATGTGGCGTTGGAACGGCTCAAAGAGGATCTCGAACGGTTGGTGATTCGACCAGCGCTTGGTGATCCGTGGAGAGATGGTCGAATCCGAGTGTATGTGAATCCCACCGGCCGGTTCGTCATCGGTGGGCCTCAGGGGGATACAGGCCTCACGGGACGGAAGATCATTGTCGATACCTACGGCGGCTATGCTCGCCACGGGGGCGGGGCCTTTTCGGGCAAAGATCCGACGAAGGTGGACCGTTCAGCGAGTTATGCGGCGCGCTATGTGGCGAAGAACCTCGTGGCCTCACGGCTCTGCCGGCGTTGCGAGGTGCACGTGGCGTACGCGATCGGCATGGCTAGGCCCGTTGCCGTCGGAGTGGACACGCAGGGAACCGGGGTCGTGCCCGATCATCAGTTATCGGAGCTTGTCACGCAGCAGTTTGATCTTCGGCCGGCGGCGATCATCCGCAGCCTGGACCTACGCCGCCCCATCTACCGGCCGCTGTCGGTGTATGGGCACTTTGGGCGGACGGATCTGGCCGTTCCGTGGGAGGCAACCGACAGGGCTGCGGATCTGCGTCTTGCCGTACGAGCCTAGGAGGGGGAGTCACCCTGCGTCTCTTGCAACTCCGCCGCATACCATGCGGTAGAAGCGGAGGGGTTGCATTGTCTCCCCTGATCTGGGGTGCCGGATGCCTGGCATTGATCGTCGCGGCCATTTGGGAGGCGCGACGGCGCCATCCGACGCCGTCGTGCGTGGTGTTTGCGCTGTGCTTTGTGGCTAGGGATCAGGCGGAGCACATGGAAGCCATTTTTGCTGAACTCGTGCGACTTTCGGCTGTATTGGGTCCGACGCTGGAGAACACGGTGGTGATCGATGCCGCGTCCACCGACGGGACTGCCGAATTGCTCCACCAGTTGGCCCGACGTTACCCAGGGGTATGCGTGGGCCTCTGGTCGCCGGGCGATCTGGGCCCCTTGGAACTTGCTGCCGAATTGGCTAATACACATTGGCTACTGGTGTTGCACGCGGAAGGTGAAGCGGCTCTGCGTGATCTGCGGGCCTTGCAGCGTGCACCGGTTTTCCGGTTTGAACACATCGGTGGCGCTGACTGAGCGAAATCGTCGTCGTGCTATTGCCTGTTTGCAGCGGGCATGAGGCGCGAGGAACGCTCAAAGGGGGAATCGACGTGCTTCGCAACTGTCCCACGTGTGGTCGGCTGTTGACGTTGCCGGTTGGGGTTCCCTGTCCGTTCTGTGAAGAGGAGGAAGACGAAGCCTGTCAGGTTATTGAGCAGTATCTCCTTGCTGGAGGCGAGGCTGCTTTGGCAGCGGTCATGCAGGCTACTGGCGTGCGGCTGGCCGTCATTCGACGCTTGGTTGCCAAGGGTCGCGTTCACTTGGCGGGTGGCGCTCCGCATGTCTGTGAGGTGTGTGGCGAGCCTCTGGACAGTCTCGGCACGATTTGTTCGCGATGCCGGGCCAAAATCGGTTGGCGTTCTACGTCCAAAAGCGAACCAGCGGACGACGGGGGACGCGGACGAATGTATAGTCAGGATGCGGACTGAGTGGGCCGGTTCCACCCTCTCAACATTTGGCGCTACTAAGCCGATAATAATAGTAGCTGGCCTCGGGTTCGGGGGTTAGATGGCGATGATGATTTCGGGCGCTGAGACAGCCAACGTTGTCCGAAGCTATCTGCGTGGTACCGCGGAGACGGCCGGATCCCAGTCAGATGCGAATGCAGCTGCGGTATCCGGTGGAGATGCTGTCTCCCTTTCGACCAAAGCCACTGTCGGGAAGTGGGTGAGCGCGCTGCATGCACTGCCGGAAGGAGGCGATCCGGCGCGCGTGCAGCAGTTGAAGGCCCAGGTCGAGGCTGGGACCTATCAACCGGATGCGCACCAGATTGCCCGACAGATCCTGCAACGTTCGCTGAGTGACACGCTGGCGGCGAAGACCCAGTGAGCGACACCCTCTTGTTGCTCGTGCAGGATGTCCTCCAGACCGCGGATCCCCTGGTGGACGTGTTGCGTGATTTGGAGGCGCTGGAAGCGCGGAAGAGGGAAGGGTTGGTGACGAATCACCCAGACTGGCTTCCGGAGTTGACTTTGGCCGAAGAGGCACTGGTCGGTAGGCTCGGCAGCCTCGAGTCGGTCCATCACAGGGCCCGTTTGCAGCTTGGCGGAGCGTTGGGATTGACCGGGCACGATCCAAGGGATCTGGTGCGGGCATTGCGTGGTGTTGATCTGGATGATGAGGCCAACGCGGTGGAGGGCGCTTGTGCGGCCTGCTCGGCCACCGCCTCTCGGGTGCTTGCGCTCGGGCAGATCAACGCGGTGCTTTTGCGGCAAGCAATTAGTTACGTTGGGTTCATGCTCCGCACCATGCGCGGGATCTTTGAGGTCCCTGGGTATGGTCCGAATGGGCAGAGATGGTCTGAGGGACGTCGGTTGCTCGATCAGCGCGGTTGATCGGAGGGCAAGCGTTGGGCGGAAGTCTGATCAATGGGTTGAACATTGCGCTTAGTGGACTGGAAGCCCAGCAGGCCGTACTGGACGTGGCTGGCAACAATGTGGCCAATGCCTCCACCGCTGGG
Source organism: Bacillota bacterium (assembly GCA_021791995.1). Taxonomy (GTDB): domain Bacteria; phylum Bacillota; class Sulfobacillia; order RBS10-35; family JAJYVN01; genus JAJYVN01. The sequence goes on along the minus strand of JAJYVN010000007.1, from coordinate 23,069 downwards.
TATGCGGCGGAACAGGCTGATCTGACACCGGTTGCGTCACCGTCGGCCACCAACGCAAGCCAGACGGCCGAGGGCGTCACCGTCGCAAAGGTCACAAGGGCCAGTAGCCGTTTTCTGCAACTGCAGCAATGGGACAACACCTCGCAGTCGTCCGATGCCAGCGCACAGTCACAGATGTTGTCGCAGGTCGAGGCATTCTTCAATGAGCCGTCGGATACCGGGCTGCAGAGCGCCATGGACGCCTTTTGGGGTGATTGGGAGGCCGTGTCGAGCCAGCCGACGAGTACGGCAGCCCGTACGACACTGTTGTCCCAGGCGCAAGGCCTCACCGCACAGTTCAATACGCTCGGAGCCCAACTCACTGGATTTCAACAGTCGATCAACTCCGAGGTGTCAAGCGACGTCAGCCAGGTTAACCAACTCGCAAGCGGCATCGCGCAACTCAACACGCAGATTGCTGAGGCGCAGGGTAGTGGTGCGCAGCCGGGAGGACTTGCCGATCAACGAGACAGCCTTGTGAGCCAACTCGCCGCACTGGCGCCAGTGAAGGTCACGTGGGGCTCCGCGGATCAGATGACGATTGCCGTGGGCGGGGTCAATCTCGTGGCTGGTAGCAACCTGACCAAGCTGCAGACGGCTATGGGACCTGGCGGGAATATCCAGATCTCCTGGTCCGGCGGAGAAGGCGCTGCCAACATTACCGGCGGATCGATCGGTGCGATGTTAAATCTCCAGAACCAGGTGGTTGGCGGGAATTCGGGATACATCGCGCAGGTGAACAATCTGGCCTCGGCACTGGTGAGTCAGGTCAACGCGCAGCAACAGGCCGGCTACGACCTCAACGGTAATCCGGGTGTCGCCTTCTTCTCCGGTGATTCGGCGAATAGCATCGCGCTCAACTCCGGTCTGGCCAATCAGCCTGATCGGGTGGCGGCTGCGTCGACGGCGTCCGGGGTTCCAGGCGATGGGTCCAATGCTACTGCGGTTGCGAACCTGCAGAATGCTCAAGTGTCTCAGCTTGGTGCCATGACCTTCACCAATTACTATGCCTCCACGATCGGGGCGCTCGGTAGCGCTGCCGAGGCGGCGAATACGCAGAGCACCAATTTGCAAGCCGTCGGGCAATCGATCTCGACCCAACTCCAATCGGCGACCGGCGTATCGATCAATACGGACTTGACGCAGATCCTGGAAGCCCAGGATGCGTATCAGGCTTCGGCGAAGGTGACGGAGACGATTAGCAGCATGCTGGGTGACCTGATCCAGAGCGTGTAAATCGCGGTCGGGGGTGCGCGGATGCTCGTGACAAATCAGATGTTGGGACAGATGCTGTCGGGGGACCTGCAGACGCTCCAGGGCCAGATGCTCAATGTGCAACAGCAACTCAGTAGCGGCGATCAGATTACCACGCCTTCCGACAATCCGAGCGGTGCCGAACAGGTCGTGCAGCTCAACCATGCGATTGCGCAGAATGGTGAGTATCAGAACAATGCCACTCAAGCGCTCAACTGGCTTGAGTCCACCGGCAGCGCACTCTCGCAAATGGTTACCCTCGGACAGAGCGTTCGCACGTTGGCCGTCAGCGCCAGTGGCGATATGCCGCAGTCCGAGGTTGTTGCACTGCAAGATCAGGCCAGTTCGCTGTTGCAGAGTATGCTGAGCACCGCCAATACACAGGTGGGCGGTCAGTATCTCTTTGCCGGTACGTTGACGGATACCGCCAATGCTCCGTTCTCTCTTGGGAAGACCGGACCGACGTATGCCGGTAATCATAACGCGATGCAGATCGCCATCGGGCCGACATCCCAGGTCGTGACCAACACCACGGGGAGCGCGCTGATGCCGCTTTTAACTGCGACCCAACAGATCATCACCGACCTCGGCACGGGAACGGTCGCATCGCTGGCTCAGGTGACTGGTTCTGACTTGTCCCAGTTGAATACTGCCCTGGACGGGGTGATTGATGCACAGACCACAGCGGGAGCGACCCAGCAGGAAGTGCAGCAGCAGCAGTCGCAGCTGACGACGGCCCAGAATCAGTTGACCCAGTTGAAGGCGAGCACGCTGGATACCAATGTGACGCAGGCGGTCGTGCAGCTCCAACAGCTACAGGAGAGCTACCAGAGTGCTCTCGCGGTGGGTTCGAATCTCATCGAACCCACTTTGGCCAAGTACATGCCATGATGGCTAGAAGGCCTCACAACCGAGTGAGGTGCCGCACCGTCCCGTGGACGGTGCGGCACCTCGCCGTTTAGATCTCCGGAATGACGATGTCAATCTCGTGACCCGTCGCGGCGGAACGCAATACGCCGTCAATGATGGCCTGATTGCGCACGATGATGCTCCCGGGAATGGGCGCTGGTTTGCCGTCACGGATGGCAACAACGAAGGCCTTGACCTTTTCGAAGAAGCGATCAATGTTGTGACGGCGCACCGGGACGACGGTGTCCGTCAGTTGACCGAACTCGTCGCGGAAGAGCGTGATCGACTCGACGCCGCCATCCCACACCCCGTTGGGCGAAGTCACCTTGAGGCCGGCATCGGTGCCGAGGAACATCGTCGCTCCCAGTGTATCCATATGCATGGCCCAGGAAATCTTGAAATTGAGGATGGCCCCACCCTCCAGACGCACGAGGGCCACCCCGAAGTCCTCGACTTCGAAGTGGCTGGCTTCACGGAAGTAGCGGGGGGACTTTCCCAAGAGGTCGCCGGTATAGGCAGAGACGGTCAAGGGCTTGGGGTATCCCAAAGCGTCCATCGCGAGATCCAGGGAGTAGCAGCCGATGTCGGCCATGGCGCCCGCGCCGGCCAAGTCCTTGCGAATGAAGGTTCCGCCGGGGATCCCCCGCCGACGGCCACCGCCCGTCTCGACGTAGTAGACCTTGCCGAGATCGCCCGACTGCACGATCTGCTTGATCAGTTGCATATTGGGATCGTAGCGTGGTTGGAATCCCACAGTCAGGATCTTTCCTGCCTTCTTGGCGGCCTCCGCCATCTCGATCGCCTGCTCGAGGGTGACGGCCATCGGTTTTTCTGTGAGGACGTTCTTTCCCGCGTTGAGTGCATCGATCGAGGTGCGGTGGTGGGCTACATTCGGCGTGCAGACGCTGACCCCGTCCAGCTCGAGTGCGAGAAGTTGGTTGTGGTCATCGAACGGTACTGCGCCGATCAGGTTGTGGCGCTGAATGAACTCCGCAGCCTTTCCCGGAATGACATCCGCCACTGCTTTGATCTCAACCTCGGGCATCTGTTTGTACGCGTTCGCGTGTGCGCCCGCGATCCCGCCGCTTCCGATGATACCGATCCGGATTGTTCCTGCCACTGTGTTCTACGTTCCCCTTTCCATACTTGCGGTACACTGAACTCTTAACCGCCCTTGGGCGATTTCCTGCGGCCGGTGGGCGCCTCGTCCGCCATCCAGGAGATGGGTCAAGACCATCATCGATCGTCCGGTGGCTGTTTCGGGGAGGGGCGCCACACCTTTGGACAGGCGCCGCGAAGGAGAGCATCCCCTCCCTACCGAACCCACATGGCTGGTCTCAACGTGCAGCGATTCGGGAACCGAAAGGGGCCCGGGGTTACGGATAGAGCAGCGGACGAACAAGCGGGTCGGTCCATGCTGGGTACCGATGGCATATCCGGCGATCCGCGCAGCAGCGCCTCAGCGGTTTCTGCTGTACGGCGCCTGCTCTTTCTTCGTCATCGCGACAAGATCGACGGCGAGGACGATGTCGAAGCCTTCGCGGTGGCGACGGTTGTGGAGGAGTCGGGTGCATCGATGCCCGTGGCCCAACCGGTGGAGGAGCACGGCCCGTCTTGGACGGACGCTGCCGTGTCCCCTGCACCGGAGCCGGATGCGGATGATATCGTGCGAGACTCTATGGCTTCGCAGATTCCCGAAGAAGGCATGAGCCTTTCGGAGGTAGAACGTCCGGAGCCGCCCTTGCCGGAGGTCTCTGGCGGAGCAGCACCTGAGCCGGACGTGCGGGCGGTGGTGGTGCCCGACCGGCCCCTTGGTGTCCCAGAGGCGGTTACCGAGGGGCCAACCTTGGTGGGCGAAGTTGTCCCTCCACCTTCCGCTCTCTCGGTCGGGGGCGGCGGTGGAATGCCCCCGACGATCGACGTCGTGCGGCAGGACGATGGGGGGGGGGACGGCCGGGGTTTCTGGAACGTCGTGGATAAGCCGATGACCATCTGGGAACACCTCGACGAGTTGCGTCGACGCCTGATGGTGATGGTTGTTGCCTTCATCGTGGCAACCGGAGGCCTGTTCCTCTTTTCACGGCGACTGATTCGGGCCATGGCGCGCTGGTATGGTGTTCACCTGATCAATATTCGCCCGTTGGAATCCATCTTCGGCGCCATGCGCTTGGCTGCTCTCGGTGGACTCATCCTGTCCTTCCCGATTCTGCTCTATGAGATTGTTGCCTATGTCCTGCCCGCTCTGACACGACGTGAACGCCGCCTTCTCTTCTCGCTCCTCCCGGCGACCGTTCTGCTCTTTGCGGGAGGATGCACCTTTGGGCTTTTGGTTGTTGAGCCGATCATCTTTCATGTTGCGGAGCGCTTTCTGGCTATCCCGACCACTCCAGCCCTCAGCTACTGGATTGACTTTCTTGTGAACTATTCCCTTCCTTTTGGGGCCTTCTTCGAGCTGCCCATCGTTGTGCTCATCTTGGCGAAGTTGGGCCTCATCACGGCGCGGACGCTCGCGCGTGGCCGACGCATCGCATACTTCGCCGCGTTTGTGCTCGGCATGGCCGTGGCACCACCGGGGGATGTCATCGTGACGCCGACGCTTGTCGCGGGTCCGGTCATCCTGTTGTATGAGGTGAGCATCTGGTTGGCCCGATCGGCGGAGCGACACCTTTGGCGTGACGAATTCTGATGAGGGGTGCACACGGACTGCGGCGCGGTTCGGCAGTTGGGTCGAATCGCGCCGTCCCCCACCCGGTCATCAACAGGGATATCCACAGAGAAGGACGTTGTGCCATCTGTTGTGCACATGGTTACCCACACGATCCACAGGGTTTTCACCCACAGAGGCCTGACAACGGGTATCGACCCGACACGGCCGTCGACACGGCCGTCGACACAGGGGTGCGCCTGGGGATTGGCGTTGGAAGGAGCGATCGGATTGGGGCCTGAGATGTTACGTGTCCGAGGGGCGCGGCAGCATAATCTGCAATCGATCGATGTGGATGTGCCGCGCAATGCCTTTTGCGTGTTTACCGGGATTTCCGGGAGCGGCAAATCGAGTTTGGCGTTTGACACCATTTACGCCGAGGGGCAGCGGAGGTATGTCGAGTCGCTGTCGGCGTACGCGCGCCAATTCCTCGGACAGATGGACAAACCGGACGTGGATGAGATTACGGGATTGTCTCCGGCGATCTCGATTGATCAGAAGACAACCAGTCATAACCCGCGTTCGACGGTGGGTACGGTGACGGAGATCTACGATTACCTGCGGCTGCTCTATGCGCGGGTGGGGCAGCCCCACTGTCCTCAATGCGGCCGGCCGATCACACGTTGGACGATCGAGCAGATGGCGGATCATGTGCTGGAGTTGCCACGCGGGACGCGGATCCTGGTGCTCGGACCAACGATTCGGGGTCGGAAGGGGGAGCATGTCCACGTTTTCGAGGACTTGCGCAAGGCGGGGTTTGTAAGGGGGCGGGTCGATGGCCAGGTTGTGGCACTCGATCCCGTTCCCTCGCTTGACAAGAAGAAACGGCACGACATTGACGTGGTGGTCGATCGCCTCGTCATCGATCCGGAGGCACGCTCGCGGCTGGCAGAGGCGTTGGAAACCGCCTGTCGACACGCGGACGGCTCCGCGATCGTGCATGTTCTGGCGGGGGAGGGTGTGCCGGAACGCGATGTGCTCTTCTCGGAACGGTTTGGCTGCCCGATCTGTGGGACCAGCATGGAGGAACTGGAACCACGCTTGTTTTCGTTCAACAATCCGCGCGGTGCCTGCCCGTCCTGCACCGGCTTGGGGAGCCGTTTGGAGGTCGACCCGGACCTGATTCTGCCCGACCTCTCCCTGTCCCTGCGCCAGGGGGCGGTGGCTCCCTGGGGGTGGCGCGGCAACTATCTTTCGCACATGCTCGAGGCGGTGGTGCAATACTTCGGTACCTCGATCGATACCCCGCTCCGGGATTGGGACCCCGCTCTGATTCAGGTTCTCCTCGATGGTGCTCCCGAGGAACGCATTCCCTTCGAATATGAGGGGCGTTTCGGACGGCGTCGGGACCGCCCCCTTCGATGGGAGGGGCTGGTGCCGCTGTATGGGCGCTACTTCCGAGACGCGGGAGAGAGCGTGCGGCAGTCCATCGAAACCGTGATGCGTGCGGTTCCGTGCGCAGAGTGCCGAGGCCGCCGATTGAAGCCGGAGGCGCTTGCGGTGACCCTGGGCGGGAGCAACATTGCGGAGTTCACCGCACTTCCGGTCCGTCAGGCGCGGACCTTCATCGACGGGCTGACCTTGGACGAGCGGGGACAGCGCATTGCACGTCAGATCCTCAAGGAGATCACCGAACGGCTCGGATTCCTCTGCAGTGTGGGGCTTGACTACCTGACGCTGGACCGCCAGGCCGGGTCCCTCTCGGGTGGCGAGGCGCAGCGGATTCGGCTGGCAACGCAGATTGGCTCCGGATTGGTCGGTGTGCTGTATATCCTGGACGAACCGTCCATTGGATTGCACGCGCGCGACAACCGCCGCTTGATCGACACCCTGTATCGCCTGCGCGATTTGGGAAATACGCTCATCGTGGTGGAGCATGATGAAGAGACGATTCGGTCGGCTGACTATGTGGTCGATATCGGTCCGGGAGCCGGGACGCAGGGTGGGCGGGTGGTGGTCTGTGGCACCCCGGATGAGGTGATGGCCTGCCAAACGTCGATCACCGGCGACTTCCTCAGCGGCCGCCAGCGGATCCCGATTCCGGAGCGCCGCCGAACACCGGGGGAGCGCTGGATCGTCGTGACGGAAGCGAGGCAGCACAACCTGCGTGGGATCGACGTACGGTTTCCGCTCGGGCTATTTACCGCGGTCACTGGGGTGTCCGGATCGGGGAAGAGCACGCTCGTCAACGAGATTCTCTACCGCCACCTCGCGATGGTGCTCAATGGTGCGCGCCAACGCCCCGGGCGGTGTGCCGGCGTGCTCGGGGTGGAGCAGTTGCGCAAGGTGATCGATGTGGACCAGTCCCCGATTGGTCGAACGCCCCGCAGTAATCCCGCCACATACACCGGCCTCTTCACCGATGTACGTGATCTCTTCGCGCGCACGCAGGAGGCCAGGGCACGGGGCTATCTCCCGGGGCGCTTTAGCTTTAATGTGAAGGGAGGCCGGTGCGAGGCATGCCAGGGTGACGGGATCATTCAAATCGAAATGCACTTTTTGCCCGATGTCTACGTGCCATGCGAGGTTTGCCATGGGTCGCGCTACAACCGCGAGACGCTCCAGGTGCTCTATCGGGGCAAAAGCATCGCGGATGTTCTGGAGATGACCGTGGAGGAGGCCGCGCACTTCTATGCCACGATTCCGTCGCTGCGTCGGAAGCTCGAGACACTGGTGGATGTGGGGCTCGGGTATATCCGTCTCGGCCAGCCCGCGACGACGCTGTCGGGGGGCGAGGCGCAGCGCGTGAAGCTTGCCACGGAGTTGGGAAAACGCTCCGACGGTGGAACGGTCTATATCCTGGATGAACCAACGACCGGATTGCATAGTGCGGATATCGCCAAGCTCTTGCAGGTCCTGCATCGCCTGGTGGACAATGGGGATACAGTAATCGTCATTGAACACAATTTGGATGTGATCAAGACGGCGGACTGGGTGATTGACTTGGGGCCCGAGGGCGGAGATGCAGGGGGAGCGCTCGTGGCGTGCGGCACGCCCGAGGAAGTGAGCCGTGTCGATGCCTCATACACCGGGAAGTTCCTGCGGGCTGTTCTGGACTCGTCGGGGCGGCTAGACACATCACCGGCGCTGGTGGGCCGTTCTGAGGAATGGGGATGAACAAGCGTCGGCAAGGGAAACCCTTGCATCCCCTCACCGTGTTTGGCTTATTGGCCGCGATTGTTCTCACCGTGTGGATCATGCTCGGCCCGGTCACACGCCTCCGGAACCTGCTTTTACTGAACGCGGCTCTGATTCTTTGCGTGGTGCTGATGGTCATCGGTGCCCGGCTTGCCGGAAGAAGGTAGGAGTAGCGATGGAGACGGAAGGAATTGCCCCGCAGGCGGTCATTGGACACGTGCACCTCAAGGTAGCTGATCTTGAGCGGGCGGTCAGTTTCTACCAAGACGTTCTCGGATTTGATCTTATGGAGCGGTTGGATCGCGCGGCGTTTCTCTCGGCGGGCGGGTATCATCACCACATCGGCCTCAACACCTGGGAATCGGAGGGGGCTGGCCCACCCCCCCGACACAGCACGGGATTGTATCACTTTGCTATCCTCTACCCGAGTCGCGTTGCCCTAGCCAAGGCCCTGCGTCGCGTGCTGGAACACGGCGTGCGCCTCGATGGGGCGGCAGATCACGGCGTGAGCGAGGCCATCTACCTCCATGATCCGGATGGCAACGGCATCGAACTCTACCGCGATCGGGAACGTTCGGAATGGCCACGGGATGCGAGCGGGGCGCCGGTGATGGGAACGGGGGCTCTCGATCTCCGCGCGCTGTTGCGTGAGCTCGGCTGATCGGCCCAAGACGGTATGCCCTTGATGCGTCGGGCATTCCTAGGGGTAAAAGTTGTTTCGCTCGACCGTGATTCCGGCACACGCTCTGGCAGGAGTGTTCCTGGCACCGGGGAATGCCCTCTGTGTTTGCATGGGGGGGATGGGTGTGTCTGGCGTCGATACCGTGTATCTGATCCATCACAGCCACACGGATGTGGGGTATACCCACGACCAGCCGGTGGTGTGGGACCTGTATCGGCGATTCCTCGATCAGGCGGTCGACCACGCGGCGGCGGATGCCGACCACGAGGGGGACGACGCCTTTCGCTGGACCGTCGAGACAACGGCACCGCTTGTGCAGTGGCTTGCGGCATCGAGCCCTGCGCGCCGGCGTCTCTTCGTTGATCTTTGTCGGTTGGGCCGGATCGAGGTTACGGCCATGCCGGTCAACATCACCCCACTGTATGACACAGCGGAGTTGGCAGAGGCACTCGAGCCGGTGGAACACCTGCGCAGCCAGGGAATTCCCATCCAATATGCCATGAACAGTGATGTGAACGGCGAGAACTGGCCGCTCGTGGACCTTCTGCTCGACGCCGGGATCAAGGGCTTCTCGATGTCGATCAACCTGGACCACGGGGGAGCGGTGCCTGGCCACCCGCGTCCGTTTCTCTGGGAGGGGCCGAGCGGCCGTCGCCTACCTGCCTTCTCGGGTTGGAGTTACGGCCTAGCGTGGGGCATCGGCATGGGGCACAACGCGGATGCGATCGTGAAACGCTGGCCCGCGCTCGCAGCGCACCTCGAGGAGGTGCACTACCCGCTCGCCGCGGTGATGATGCAACTCTATAACGGCTTCGGGGACAATGGACCAACGATTCCGGGGCTGTCCCGATTTGTGCGTGCCTGGAACGCATCAGGACGGAGTCCGCACTTGATCGTTGCGACCCCGAGTCAGTGGTGGGCGTACGTGGCGGGATGCAACCTAGACCTACCCGTGTGGCGCGGGGATTGGACGGACTTCTGGAATTTTGGTGCGGGTTCCAGTGCCATCGAGACGGCGATCAATCGGGCCAGCCGAGGGCGGCTCCAGTCGGCAGACCGGGCCCGGGCCGCGCTCTCTGGGTTTGGGGCACCGAAGGAGTTGGATCGCAGCGCCCCGGTGCACGTCCGCGAACGCTGTGTCTTCGCGATGCAACTCTGGGATGAGCACACCTGGGGGGCTGACTGCAGTTGCAGCCGGCCCGATGACGAGGATACCTTGGCCCAGTGGCATCACAAGGCGCATTACGCCTACGATGCCCGTAGTCTCAGTTTGATGCTCCAACGTGATGCCGTCGCGGAACTCGCGCGGCGGGTGCAGCGGGGACCCGATGCGGCGTTTTTGGTCTGGAATCCGTCGGCTGAAGAGCGGACGGTCGCCGGCCCGGTCCCAGACCCGCGTCCCGGCGCCCAGCGTGGTGGAGGGGACGAGCCTACCGCTGCTCGCCACTTCCTGGATCGCGTCACACGCTCTGCCGAGGTCGCCCCTTGGGGCTACCTCCCGCCCACCCGCGTTCCGGCGTTTGGCTATACGGTGGTTCCGCAGTCGGCGATTCGTCCTCGACCCTCCGCGTTTCCGGTCACGGAGGAAGCGGAAGTCGAGTGCGGACGGTACCGGCTCGTGTTCGATCGGCAGCGGGGCGGTATTCGTTCACTCTACGACACGCAACAAAAGCGGGAACTGGTGGACCAAAGGGCACCCCATCCCCTACACGGGTTTGTCCACGAACGACTGCAAGCTGGCGTCACCGGTGGACGTTCGGCGCTCTGGTCGGATGCGGATGCGATGACGGGCAAGCGCGGATGGCACCCGGAGTGGCAAGCCGAACGCCGGAGCCCAGACCGGGTCCTGGAGCACCGGGTCGAGCACACACCCATCGGATTGCGCGTTATCCAACGGCTCGAGGCACCGGGGGTGACCGATCTTGTGCAGTCCGTCACATTGGTAGAGGGACTGGAGGATATCGCCTTCGAGTCCCACTTTCGGACTCTGGATGTGACGACACCCGAGGCGACGTATCTGGTGTTCCCCTTCGCTGCGACGGATCCCGTGGTTCACCTTGACCTTGGGCACCAGGCGATGCAGCCGGAGGTCGATCAGATCCCCGGGGCGTGCCGCGACTACTTCACCACGCAGGGTTGGGTGGACATCGCCGGTTCGGAGGGCGGCGTAACGCTGGCCTGTCCAGATACCCCCCTCTGGCAGTTGGGCGGGTTCTCGTTTGCGCAAAACGCTGCGCACTTCACGCTGGAGCGGCCGTGGCTTTTGGCCTGGTTGACCAACAACTACTGGCAGACCAACTTCCGCGCGAGCCAACCCGGCCCTGTCCGGGCGCGGTTCGTCCTCCGACCGTATGTGGGAGCCTTCCTTGCTGCACGGGCCCACCGCCTTGGCGACGAAGCCGCCATGCCGGCTGTCTTGCAGCATATGGGTGAGCCCCCAACGGGTGATCTCTTGCCGTCCGAAGGATCCCTGCTCTACTTTCCTGAACCGCCCGTGCTCCTTCTGAGCTGCCGCGCCGATGCGGATGGATCGGTGCGGGTGCGGCTGTACAACCAAGGGACATCGGATCAGTTGGCCAGGATCGCCCCTGGGCTGATCGGGATTGCCCGTGCCACGGTGACCAACATTCTGGGGGGGCTTCCCACGGTCCTTCCCTTGGACGCCGATGGTGGCGTGTCCCTCCACGTGCCGGCTCGGCGCATGGTGGCACTTCGCCTGTGGCTGACCGCCCGTCGTGTCACGGTGGTGTAGGGACGGGACAGTGTAGGTGTGTCGTTGTTCGAGTTCCGGATCGGCACGACACACCTGCGGTCCACGGAGCCGACCGACGGGAGGTCCAACGTGCTGGCTCGGTGGTTCTCCGCAGCTCTTAACGGGGACCCGGGATCCGGTCCCAGAGCCGTCGCAATTCCCGCCGGTGGGCTCTGGTGAGACGCTCGATCAACGCCTTGCCACGGGGCTGCAGCCGGACGCGTACGCGGCGATGATCGGCCGGATCCGCTTCCTTCTGCACGAGCCCACGTGTTGCCGCTCGTTCCACTAGGCCTACGGCACTGTGCGGTTGGATCATCAGTTCGCGCGCGATGTCTCCGACCGACAACCAACCCTCCCGTGAACCGGCGATGGCAAGCAGTAGTTGGTGCTGCATCGGTGTCAACCCAGCCTCGCGGGCTGCTCGCTCGCTGAAGCGCAGGAATTCTCGCAGGGCTTTGCGGAAATTGGCATGCAGCGCGAAGGTAGCGGTGTCGACCACAGATGGGTTTCCCGTGCTCCACCGGATACGCGAGGAAGTCGCAAGACCCCGTCGGGACGGCTTTGGGACCGTTCGATGCCGGATCACGGTGTGGACGCTCCTTTGTCTCGTTCTTCGGCATCGGAAGCGGTGTTTCCCTCCGGGGTTTGGCTCCGGAGCTCGAATCCCGGTGCGCGGGAGTCCTGGCTGAGGTGCAGACCTCGGCGAACGAGTTTACCAGTCATGATGTTATACGGAAGCAGCTGATCGGCAACGGTGGTGGCGATGGCTGTTGCGGCAAGTACGCCCACCAAGGCCCCATAGTCGCCCGTGACTTCCACCACGAAGATGACGGCGGTGAGAACTGCCCTCCCTGCGGCGCCGAACACGGAGGCCATGAACACGAGTGCAACGAGTCCTGGCGCAAGGCCCGTCCATTGCTGCAGCGCATGGCCGATGAGGGCCCCCAATGCTCCCGAGACCATAAAGAGGGGTGCCAGAACGCCCCCTACGGTTCCAGAGGAGAGTGCCAAAAGCCAACCACTCCCCTTGAAGATAAAAATCTGCCACAACGCGGCGACAACGAGCTGCCCGTTGAGGACCGCCCGAATCAGATCATACCCAACGCCCAGAACCTCTGGCCCGACGAGCGCGATCAGGCCGACACACGCCCCCCCGATAATGGGCCGCGTGACAGGGCCGGTCCATGGGATCTGTGCGTAGAGGTCTTCGAGTCGGTAGAGAAGGCGGGTGATGAGGACTGCGACGAGACCTGCCACGACGCCGAATCCCAGACACCAGAGCACTCCGGTGGGGCCGATTACGCTGGGGGATCGGACGAGAAACAACGGCTGGGCGCCGAGCAGTGGTACACGCACAACGGCTGCCGCCGCCGCGGCGAGGGCGGTGGGGGCGATGATCGAGAGGGAGAACTCGAACGTGATCAACTCGACGGGCAACAGCACCGCTGCAAGCGGCGTGCCAAAGATGCCGGTCATTCCAGCTGCCGCACCGCAGGCGATGAGTGCAATGCGTTCGGCATTGTTCACTGGTAGCCACTGGCCCAGGACCGAGCCGAGCGCACCGCCGGTCTGGATGATCGGACCCTCTGCACCGAAGGGACCGCCGGATCCGATCACAAGCGCTGAGATCAGCGGTTTGAGCACGGCGACCTTGGGGGGGATCCGACCTTGGCGCAGCACGACGGCCTCCATCACCTCGGGGATGCCGTGGCCGCTGAGGCTTGGGTGGCCGTAACGCACGGCGAGTCCCGCCAGCGCGCCGCTTGCCAGGAGAATCAACACCGTGAGGGCCGAGGAGGCATCCGGCGCGGCATGGGCTTCGGCGTAGGCAAAACTCCAGCGATGCCAAAAGAGGACGTTCGTGCAGAGCCAGATCAGGTGGAGCAGAATCCAAGCGCTGACGGTTCCGATGCCTCCCATTAGCACCGCGAGCGGCATCAGAACGACGAATCGGACTGGACGGGCCGAAGGGGACTTGGACCCCGTGGACGCAGGCAACCGTACCGCCTCCCGGCCCTATTATATCGTGTGACGATATAAATGGATCGGAATGCGATAGATTGGTGTGGGCCTTCCGGTTGGGGTGCAGGGTTCCGCCCGGGGGCGAGGAGCACTCCGAGGCTGCCCTCTGGCGGAAACCTGCACAGGTGTTCAGATGCGGTGCAGCTGTACGATGGCGCTGGCGTAATCCGCATCGAGTCCTTCTACGCAGAGTCCGACCTCTGCCAGCGCCGACCCAGAGACGGGTCGGTCGTGGAGTGACGCACCGCCGAAGAGACGCACCCGTTCTGCGGAAACGCGGTAGTGAGCGGAGGGATCGAGACCCGGGATCCGCACAGAGACGATCGAACGTGCCGGGTGCAATGGGCCCGTGTGGTGTTGGTAGACGAAGACAACGGCCGCGGAGCGATCCTCGGCCACATAGCATAGCGCCGTCTCGCTCCCTTCGCGGGGAGAGCGGATGCGGTAAAGGTCTCCGCCTTGTACCAGGGGTCGGATCTCCTTGTAGAGGGCGACGAGTTCGGCGGCTCGGCGCATCTCCTCGGGGCTCCAATTCCGAATGTCGTCGCCTATACCGAGGGTTCCCGCCATCGATACGTGGAAGCGAAAATCCAGGGAAACATGCCGCCCGTGGGCCCAGGTGGGACTGCGCGTCACCCAGGACACCATGGCGCGTGGGGCATAGGCGGCCGTGAATCCCTCCTGGATCCGCAGGCGGTCGAACGGGTCGGTGTTGTCGGAGGCCCATGCCTGGTCGGTGCGGGCCAGGATCCCCAGGTCCACGCGGCCGCCTCCGCCGGCGCAGGTCTCGAAGATCACACCGGGGTGCAGGGCGCGGAGACGGTCGAGGATTTCGTAGACGCCGAGAACGTGACGCACCCAGACTTCCCGCTGGTGGATCGCGGGCGCATCTGGCCAACCTGGTTCCGAGAAGGGCCGGTTGTGGTCCCACTTGATGAATGCAATCGGGTTTTGGGTGAGGAGGCCATCCAGAATTTCCAGAATGTACGCGCGGACGTCGTCGCGTGCAAAGTTGAGCACCCATTGGTTCCGGTGCTGGGAAGGGGTTCGGTGGGGGAAGTGCAGGATCCAGTCCGGATGGGCCCGATACAGATCCGAGTCTGGGTTGACCATCTCTGGTTCCACCCAGAGTCCGAAGTCCATGCCGAGGTCTTGTACGCCGGCAATCAGTGGTCCAAGGCCTTGTGGGAACTTGGTGGGGCTGGGGAACCAATCCCCCAAACCTCGATGGCTATTGTCTCGGGTCCCGAACCACCCGTCGTCCACGACGAAGAGCTCCACTCCCAAGGCAGCGGCCCGCTTCGCCAGGACCATCTGCTCCTCGGGCGTGACATGGAAGGTCGTCGCCTCCCACGAGTTGTAGAGCACCGGTTGCCACCGCCCTGAGGATGGCAGGACCTCCTCCCGCTGATAGCGATGCAAGCGACGGGAAGCGCCACCCAAACCATCGTTTGCGTATCCTCCGACGAACGGTGGAGTGTGAAATGATTCTCCCGGTGCCAGGCGCCAACGGAAGTCGAAGTCGGAGATGCCGCCGGTGATCTGTGTCCAGGCAGGGGTGCTCTGGACCGCAATCCGCCAGTTGCCGCTCCACGCCAGGGCACCGAACCAGACCCTGCCCTGCTCCTCCTCGACGCGCCCGGCTGCGCCGAGCGCGAAGAACGGGTTCGCCACATGGCTGGTCTGGCCGCGTCGACTCTCCAGTGTCACCGTGGCGCTGACAGCAAGCACCTGCTGCTCGATCTGCGTCTCCGCACCCCACTGACCGTGGAGGTGCCACAATGCATAACGATCCGGAGGCAGGTTCCATGCCGCCGATAACGCAACTTCGAGATCCAGAGGAGCCGTTCCGCCGTTGGTGATCTCCGCCCATCGCACTACCAAATCGTGTGCCCACACGATTTGGTAGTGCAGCGTAACAGAGAGTCCGTATGGTTCATATGGGTCGGCCAGTGCTACGGCCAGCGCGTCTCCCGTGATCCGATGGTCGCGATAGCCGAGCGGCAGGTCGCGTCCCCCGTCGGCGTAGGTGAGCTTGAGGCACGGGTTGGTAAAGCGCATGCCGCCCCACGCCGGATACTCTTCCGGAACGAATCCGGCGTTGATGCCGCCGGCCTGGTGCTCGGGATGCGCCCCGGGGGTTGGGTAGTCGGAGGGATCGGTGAGGCGCGGCCCCCACCAGAGGTGTTGCAACCCTCCCTCCGGGAAAACGCCCAAGACATAGGCGCTCCGCTGGGACTCGAGGATCCACATCTTTCGTTCCGGCTGCCAGAGAATTGCCGTGGTGCATCGCCTGCCCTTCGGTCCTCTTTGGTTCGCGACGGCCCGGCTGTTCCCCGCTCGGACTCGAGCCCCGCAAACTCGTATACTGCTTCGAGGGAGGGAAGAGCGGCGGAGGGGACGGTGTTTGAGGACAAGCTCCATCGGTTGCCGGATCGCCCCGGTGTCTATCTCTTTCGTGACGCCGCGGGCACACTGCTCTACGTCGGTAAGGCGGTGTCCCTCAAGAACCGGGTACGGAGCTATTTTCAGGCTGGACGGGGTTTGGAGGCCAAGACACAGGCCCTGGTGGCCCTGATTGCCGATTTGGAGTTCATTGTCACAGACTCTGAGGTTGAAGCCCTGCTGTTGGAGAGTAACCTGATCAAGCAACACCGGCCGAAATACAACATTCGGCTGCGGGATGACAAGCAATATCCCTACCTACGCCTAGACCTGAATGCGGCCTGGCCACGGCTCGAGTTGGTTCGGCAGATTCGATCCGATGGCGCCCGCTACTTCGGGCCCTATCCACACTCCAGTGCGGTATGGGAAACTATGGAGACACTGCGGCGTGTGTTTCCCTACCGCTCCTGTTCTGACCACCGGCTCCAACAACCGCATCCCTGCCTGTACTATCACATCCACCGGTGCTTGGCGCCCTGTATCCGAGCCTGCACCGAGGGTGCGTATCGGCAGATGGCCACGGAGATGGCCGCTTTCCTCGACGGCCGGGAGGATGCTGTCCTCCAGCGGCTGCAAGAGCGGATGGACGCGGCCTCGGCTGAACTGCGCTTCGAGGACGCGGCTGAGTGGCGCGACCGGATCGCGGCCTTGCGGAGCGTCCGGGAGAAGCAGAAGATCACCACCCGCCGGGGTGAGAGCCGCGATGTACTAGGACTGGCGCGGGGAGAGCACGGACAGACCGCCGTACAGGTGTTCTTTGTCCGGGAGGGCAAGGTTGCGGGACGGGAGGGCTTCTGGCTTGCTGGCACCGAGGATCAGCCCGATGATCTGGTCCTGGCCGCGTTTGTCCAACAATTCTATACCGGTGGTGCCATCCCGCCGCGGGAGATCCTGCTCCCGTGTGCGCTCTCCGATGCGGATGCCACCTCGGCCATGCTGCGCACTAGGGCGGGTCGGGAGGTGCGTCTGATGGTGCCCCAGCGGGGGGACCGGCGTCGCCTGGTGGAGATGGTGCAAAAGAATGCAGCGGAGTATCTTGCCGCAGAGGTGTGGCGGCGGGAGCGCAGTCGGTCCGCTCGGGCGACCGGGCTTGAGGAGCTGCGCGTAGCCCTAGGCCTTCCACGGGTACCGGAGCGCATCGAGTGTTACGATAACTCGAACATTCAGGGTGCTTTTCCGGTGGCCGCCATGGTCGTTTTGGAACAGGGGGTTCCTCGCCTAGGGGAGTATCGGAAATTCCGCGTCAAGACGGTGGTGGGTCCCGATGACTTTGCGACCATGCGCGAGATTGTGGGGCGACGCTTTGCGCGCGGGATGAAGGAGCGGCAAGAGCGGTTGGAAGACGCCGGCGAGGAGGGGATCGAACCGGGGTTCGACGGCTTTGCGCACCTGCCGGATCTGGTGCTGATTGACGGGGGGCGAGGACAACTGAGCGCTGCGCGGGAGGCTATGCGGGCGTGCGGTGTGGGGGACATTCCCACGTTCGCCTTGGCCAAAGAGAACGAGTGGTTGTTCCGTGAGGAAAGTCCAGACCCCATCATCCTGCCCCGGCCGTCGGGTGCCCTACGTCTGCTTCAACTCGCACGGGATGAGGCGCACCGCTTTGGCCTTGGGTATCACCGCCAACTACGCGGGCGTGCCCAGGTGGCGTCCACCCTGCAGCGGATTCCCGGCGTGGGGGACAAGCGGCGCAAGGTTCTTTTGCAACACTTCCCCAGCATTGACGCCATTGCTCAGGCGACGGTGGAGGAGATTGCCTCGTTGCCGGGGTTCCATCGTGCCCTGGCGGAGGAGATCCTGCAGTATCTGCACGGGGCCGAGGTGGATGGACCTTCCGATCGTGATGTGTGAATCACGCTTCACTCTCGTATGCTATGCCAAACGGTCGAAGGGGGTTGAGTCCGATGGCGGAGGCGGGGGAGCTGGTGATTCTGCGCCTTTTGGAGCAGGGCAAGATCACGCCAGCGGAAGCGGCGGATTTGTTGCGCGCGTTGGGTAACGGCAAGGCTGCGGAGGAAGTGGAAGGTGCGGAGGAGCGAGCGGGGTGGCCTGGGGAGGCGGCCATCCACCGGGCCATCCATCGGGCAAGCGCACGGGCACGCCAGCAGGCGAAGTTCTGGGCCCAAAACGCGGACGAGTTGACCAACCGGGCGGTAGCAGATGCCGGCCGAGCGGTGGAGCAGATGGGCGAGACCATCAGTCGTGTCTTCAGCGGCGTGCCGGATTTGGTGGAACGGGCCACGCAGTCCGGCTGGGGGCCACGCGGTTCTGGTTTCCTCTTTGAGGAGGAGTTTGAGGGGCGTTTAGAAGGCGAAGAGGATCAGCCGGCGGGTGTGGATGTGGAGGGGTGGAACGGCCGCATCGTCGTGCATGCCATCGATGGGGATCGCTATCGCGTTGTGCTCCGCAAGCGGATCTTTGCGGCCAGTGAGTCGGTTGCGCAGGCGATTGCCGAAACGGTCCATCGAAGCGATACACCCGGTCGACAGGTGACGGTTCGCCGGGACCCGCAGGGTGGACCGTGGATCGGTTCGCTCGGGATCGAACTCTTTCTGCCGCGGTCGGCGCGTTGGGGAGGTCTCCTCAGCACGAGCAATGGACCGATTCAGGCCGATGGCCTGACGGTGGACGGTTTGCGGCTGGAAACGACCAACGGGGCGGTGCGTTGCAGTGGCGTACGCGGAGGAAGCATCCAGGCATCCTCCGCCAATGGCCGCATTGACCTCGCGGGGCGCTGGGCGCATGCCGAGATGCGTACGACCAATGGCATGGTGACCGTCTCTCTGGAGGAGCCGGACGGGGAGGCAGAGGTCAACGCGGTAACCAGCAATGGGCCGATCGAGGTCCACCTGCCGGTGGGTGTCCCCCTCGACCTTACGGCGACGACGAGCAACGGCCGCTTGGATGCGGATGTCGTGACAGCGGGTGCGCGACGAGGCTTTGGCCGCAACGAGTTCCGTTGGACGGATCCAGCCTGGACGGAAGCGACCAAGCGCGTGCGACTGTGGCTCCGTACGAGCAATGGCTCGATCCGCTTGGTGTGAATCGCAAGGCTGGGGGCGGGCCGGGTGGGTCGCCCCCAGCACGTCACGAAGACGGGCCTGTGTTGTCCTGGTTGCTGTTGGATTCGCCGCCGTCCGATGGTGAGGCTTGGCCTTGTGTGTGCGAAACCGCGCCTCCGTGGCGGTTGGCCGCCATCGACCACCACCACAAAAGGCCGACAACCGCCGCGATACCGAGGATCCACCACCAGATATCGCCCCCGGTGGTCGCGATGGCGCCGGTCAGATTGAGAGGCAACTGGGTCCCCCCCTCTCGATCACGTCTCGATCGAGCTTGCCCGCTTTCCCCCGAGATCATGCCCGCGCGGCGTACAATACAACATGGGTGGGAGGGTGGTCCGGTTGATCATCCGCTGGTTGGTGAACGCGCTATCGTTGCTCGTGACCGCCGCGTTGGTGCCAGGCGTGGTGCTGCGCGGCGTGATTCCCTCGCTTGTGGCCGCGGCGGTGCTGGGTATTGTCAACGCGCTGATTCGGCCCATCCTGCTCCTTTTCTCCCTGCCCCTGAACCTCGTCACGCTCGGGCTCTTCACGCTGGTGATTAATGCGCTGATGCTTTGGCTGACCAGTGCGTTGGTGCCAGGGTTCATCATCCGAGGTTTCTGGGCTGCCTTTTTCGGCTCTATCGTGCTCAGTGTCGTGAGTTTCGTCCTCAGTCGGCTGATTCATTGACAGGAGACAGATGACCTGAAAGGAACGGTGGGTGTGGGAGTGCGCCTAGTGGCGACCGATCTCGACGGGACACTCTTGGGGCCTGGCGATGAGCCCTCGACGTGTGGGGTTTGGGCCATGCGCGCAGCGGCTTCCCATGGTGTGACGGTGGTGCTGGCAACGGGGCGGATGTTGGTGTCGGCAGAGGCGGTGCAGCGGGTGTTGGGAGTTGCAGGTCCCATCATCGCGTACAACGGAGGGCGGGTGCGCCTGACGGATGGTACCGTGTGGGAAGAGGCGATTCCTTTGCCCGTGGCGCAGGAAATCGGGCAGTTCTGCCAGCAGCATGGGTATCTATTGCAAGCCTACGTCGGCGACGACCTTGTGGTGCCTTGGGAGGATCAGCGTACACGCGCATACAGCCTCCATGCGGGAGTCCCGTGCTATGTAGACCCCGGGCAGGTCTTTACGCCGGAGGTCGCCCCCACCAAGCTGCTTTTGCTCGTGGCAGAAGAGCAGTGTGCCGAAGTGGTGGAGGACTTCCGCGAACGCTATGGCACGGTTGTGGATGTTGCGCGTTCCATGCCGGAGTACGTGGAGATCAACTGTGCCGGTGTTAGCAAGGGGAGGGCATTGCAGCGCGTGGCCGAACATCTGGGCGTTCCTCTCTCCGAAGTTCTGGCCATCGGTGATGCGGAGAATGATTTGCCTATGCTGCGTTTGGCGGGGATCGCCGCTGCACCCGCTAATGCGACAAGCGCAGCACGGGAGTTGGCAAAGGTAACGGCCAGCCGACCGTATGGCGATGGTGTGGCGGAGATCATCCGCCACTGCGTTCTCCGTACGGAAGAAAAGGATGGGGACCGCTTTGTCTGAACCGTTACCCTTTGTGGGAGAGGTGCCCATCACCGCTTCTCGCCTGTCGGTTGCGTTGCAGGCAGCGCAGGTGGTGGGGGTGGGCGAGGAAAAGGGCCAGGAGACGCGGACGGACGAGTTGGTCGCGCAAGGGATTGGGTCCGTCACGCTGTTTGCCTCTGCACTTGCCGACCCGGTGGCGGCCGCGCGTCGTACCACCGAGTTGCAGCGACTCGCACAGCGCGGGCCGGTGGGGGTGCCGCTGTTGATCAGCGTGGACGAGGAGGGGGGTGCGGTCATTCGTCTTCCGTCTGGACGCACCACCCTGCCCAGCGCCATGGCCCTCGGCAGGGTGGCCGCACGCCACGGCCTTTCCGAGGCAACGCGCCTGGCAAAGACGGCGGCGAGGGCGGTGGCTGGTCGGCTCTCGGCCCTTGGCATCCAGTGCGACCTCGCTCCTGTCTGTGACCTGGACCTCATGGATAATCCCGCCTTGGGTAACCGCTCATTCTCCGCTGATGCGGAAGAGGCAGGTGCCCTTGCGGCCGCGTTTGCGCAGGGGCTTGCGGAGGGGGGTGTGATCGCGGTCGCCAAACACTTCCCCGGCCACGGGGCGACGACGGTCGATAGCCACCAAGCCCTCCCGGTGTTGGCCGTGGACCGCCCGGTAATCGAGGAGCGGGAGTTTGTCCCCTTTCGCGCAACGATCGCTGCCGGGATCCCGGCGATCATGACCGGACACCTCGCCGTTCCCGCATTGGACCCGAGCGGGACGCCTGCCAGCCTCTCTCCGTTTGTGTATGAGACGGTACGCGGCTCCTTGGGATTCCGCGGACTGATGGTCACCGATTCATTGGGGATGGCCGGTGCGGCCGTGGCAGGGGGGATTGGCGCGGCCGCCGTGCAAGCCCTGCGGGCGGGTGCCGACCTCGTTTTGGTGGCGCATGGACCTGAGGAGCAGCGGGAGGTGCTCGAGGCGATTGTTTCCGCCGTCGAGACGGGGGAGCTTCCATCTCCACGGCTCGCGGCGGCCTGCGATCAGGTTTTGGCACTCAAGCGCCGCCAGGCATTGTCGCGACGGCCCGTCCCGGACGAGGAGGCCGCGCCCTATCTCTTGGATCGGCCTTCGGATGCCCTTCTGGCTCTGGAGATTGCCTCGGCTGCGGTCGTTGCCACCGGGGGACCCGCGGTTTGGGTGCCCGACGGGGGTGCGAACGTCCTTTTGGTGCACGCGGGCCCGTCCGCCCTGCTTGAGGCGAGCCGGCAGCAATGGCCCCATGCGGTGGCGGTTGCCGCAGGTTTGGAACGACCGGAGCCCGGAGACCTTGTGGTGCTTCTGGCGGCCGGGGGGACTATGCCGTCACGCGCCACTGTGGACTGCCTGCGGGCTGCGGCGGACCGAGCGGTTGCCGCGGGCCTCCGCGTGCTCTGGCTCTGGACGGGGGCGCACTGGCGGTCAGGCATGGTCGAGCGGCAGCCGATGCTCTCGGCCTGCGACAGTACTCCGGCGTCATTGCATGCCCTGTTGGCCCGTGCCGGGCATCCAGGTCGTTGGGCAGAAGGCGTGTAGCTGGCGTTTCGGAGGGAGGAGGCGTTCCGGGATGCGGCGCCGGTTGGGTATCGTCGCTGCTTGCCTGATCCTACTTGGGATAATCGTTACCGCGGTGGTGGTTACCGCACCACGGTCGGTCGGCACGGGACAGACGGCATCGCCCACCGCGCGGGCCGAAGCGGCGATGGGTGCGATGGAGTCCTTGTTCTTTCATCCCGTTTTGGGTGCGGCCGCTGATCGTGTCCCTGCCCAGGGGTGGGCCCCCTTCGCCCTGGCACGGCACGGTGCATCCGTCTGGTCATACTCCTGGTCCCTGGCGGGGATTGAGGATGTGGCCTCCCTACCAGGAGGCAGTCGCTACCTCGGCTTGGTCGAGAGCGAGACCAATGATCTTCAGCGCTATTGGGATGGTGCTGCCCCCGTACC
>JAJYVN010000007.1:0-565 GCA_021791995.1 Bacillota bacterium | reverse complement strand
CGCCTACGCCCCTGGGTGGTTTCCTGGTGCGTCGGCCACGAAGTATTACGACGACAACGCGTGGGTGGGGCTCGATCTGGTCCTGGCCTTCCACCTCACGGGGAAGATCGTCTACCTCCGGCGAGCCGAGGCGGTGATGCGCTATGAGGAGACCGGGTGGGATGCCTCGGGTGGGGGAATCTATTGGAACGATCAGCACCTCTCTCGCAATACGTGCTCCAACGCCCCGGTCGCCGAACTCGCCGCATACCTCTATCGCGTAACCAACGATCCGAGCTACCTTGCTTGGGCGGAGCGGATTTACGCCTGGGAGAGCCAGACGCTCGTTGACCCTTCCAATGGATCGGTGTGGGACCATATTGACCCGTCGGGAAAGATCAATCGGGCGCTGTGGACATATAACCAGGGAACGGTGATCGGTGCGGGGGTGCTGCTTTACAAATTGACGGGGAACACGGCGGACCTGGCCCAGGCGGAAAAGACGGCACAGTTTGTGCTGACGCACATGGTGAACGCGAACGGGGTGCTGGTGGCGCAGCCTCAGTTCAACGGGGTGCTGGTTGAT
>JAJYVN010000208.1 GCA_021791995.1 Bacillota bacterium | reverse complement strand
CGCTGTCCAGCCCCCCTCCACCTCTGGAAGCAGCTCGCTCAGCCCCACTCCCGTACCCCCCCCTTGAACGCTTACGCAAGAACTCGTCCCGGAACCGCGCGATCTCCGGCGCGCCATGAGCGATGACCGCCGCGTGACGTACCGCCCGTGGCTTACGCGCCAGCACCGGTAGATAGTGCTCCAGTTGCATGGAAGGTGGGTCTCCCGTCGCCCGCCTCGCGTGGATCGCCACTGTCCGTTCCTGATCACTGATCTCGATCCGGTCCCAGAACGCCCGCAGCAACAGTGATTTCTGGGCATATTCGGCGGGGACGGAGTAGCGGACCCCGTTGTCGTTCACGAGCAGCGTCTTGTCCACTCGCACAAAGCGCCGCCGGCATGCGGAGAATGCGATACCCGGCAACTTCCCGAGGTGCCCCTGTTCCTGTTCCCAAAGATCACGGACCAAACGGCCGTCCCTCCGCCGTGTCGCCGCGTCACGCAGGCATTTCTCCCAAGGACGCCGCCTCCGGCACCGGGCTGAACAGGTTCCTCTGTGCCCACTGCACCAGGTGCTCGACGCCACCCTTGTCGTTGCCGCTCGCCGGGTTGGCGAACACAGCGGTGCACCCGTAATGTGCAGCCAACGCTTGAAACTCGGGTGTCATCAGCCGCCGTCCCCCGGCCAGGATCTCCTGCACCAGTGCGCTGTGGTTGTCGTGCATCGCTTCCAACGGAACCCCGCCGAACAAGCTCAGCCCGCTGCAAATCCCGTCCAGTCACGACTCCGGTTTGGCGCGAGAGGACATCTTCACGAACGACACCGTGCTGAACATCAACCGCAACAACGTGAATGGCAGCTTCTTCCCCTCCCCGGCGATGACCACATCCGCGTGGCCAAAGTCCACCTGCACCATCGCCCCCGGCGCAAACACTAAAGGCACGTAGGCTTCCCGTGGCCGCGCCCCCTTGAGCTGCGTCACGTACCGCCGCACCGCAGCCTCCAAGATCTCCGCCCCATGCTCCTCGACCAACTGCTGGTAGCTCCGCCGCGCCGTTTGCCGTTGCTTGCGCGATACCGATTCGTCCTCCGCCACCCACTGCGCCACCACCGGCTTCCCCGGTCCATCTTCGGCGCCGGTCCTTCCTGCGTCCGCCGCTACTGCGATTCCGCTTCCACCACGCAATCCGTCGCCACATACTTCCGCACCGTCTTCCGACTCACGTGCAACTGTCGCGCGATCTCCCGAACCGAGATCCCCCCTGGCTCATTACACGGATACACTGGATATCGGGCACTTCGAGCATCTCCTTACCCCCTGGATGGCTGATTCACACAACCCAAGCCTACCAGGTGTGAATGGGGGATCTGAGGTGCCCCCTTCTCCCTCGTGCTACCGACCGAAGGTGGTCCCGTTTTCGCTTACCACGTAGTCCCCTTTTTGTTTATCGCGGACAGCGACCTGCATGCGCTTGAGGGCAACGCTGCAGGAGACGACCTTGAGCCCGGCATCGGGCTTCACCCAGTTGAAGAGTCGGCAGACGGCTTGGGCCATGGCGGTCCGGTGCGGCCTCTCTGGCGAGGCGATGATCGCGCGGATCCCATCAAGGTCTTGGGGCGTGAAGTCGCGGCCGCAGTAACGTACCGACACCATACGGGTCGCGGACGGTGGTGTTTTCATTCCCCGACTCGAGAAAATATCACCCCGCCTGTTCAGGGGAACAAACGATCTCATGCCGCACGGACCGCACTCTTGCCTTCGTCTGGCCCAAAAAGTGCGAAACTTCACCAAAGGGGTCCACCTTAAATCGTCCGCCACCTGGTCAACCCGGCTGCCTGATCTCGACCACAATCGTGGGGTGCACCTCACAGGTGCACAGGTGGAAGGAGTTGGCCGACCTCACGATCGTGATCCCATCGACGGGCTACGGCGTGGTGGAAGACATGCCCAATGATGTGCAGCCACGTGTTGGCTCAATGGAGCCAGGACCATCCACTTCCGGGCGGCGGTATGCAGGGTATGTCCTAGCGAGGGGCACTCTGGTTGCGCCGAGCCAAGGTGCGGCGCGTGTAGAGGAGGGCCAGGATCGCCAGCACGACCAGCATCACGAACGGCCATGGCATCCACGGGAGCGGCAGGCCGGTGGCCGTGGTTCCAGCGGCAATCCCAAGGCCACCGAAGAGGATGATCGTTGCGATGGGGATGACCCGCCCCCAGGGGGCGCGCCAGGTGCGCTCGATCTCGGGGTGCTTGCGTCGCAAGCCCAATACGGCCAGTGCCGCCACGACATACATCGCCGACTCGAGGGCCGCTCCTGCGTTGATCAAAAGGAGGTAGGCTCGCGTCGCATAGACGACAACTGTCATGGCCATCGCCACCAAGCACAGAAGCCAGAGGGCATTATGCGGTACAAAGCGCCGGTTCAGCTGCCCGAGCCGTCCCGGCAGGTAACGGCCGCGTGCCAGCGCATACACCAGCCTTGATGCTGCAGCAAAGCCGCCGTTGAAAGTTGTCCCCGCCGTGACGACCGTTACCCCGAACATGATCCAGAAACCAACCGAGCCCAGGGCCTGGCGTCCAACCTGCAGCTGGGGTGTGAGGTTGGCTGCGGAGAGGGCGGGAAGGCGCCCCGTCACGGCGGCAAAGAGAGAAAACCCTACGCCCAGGAGCAAAAGAGCGAATCCCAGGCCAGCCGGCATCCGCCGCGGGTCGCGCAACTCTTCCGCCAGAGGTGTGACCCACTCGAAACCCGTGTAGATGAACACAGCGAGAGCAATCGCCGTGATCAGGCCGACTGCGGAAGGATGGATGGATGGCGCGGCTACGCGGGGCGAGAGAATCCCGGCCAGTCCCACGCCGATAAGCGCCAGCAGCAGGAGGTAGGTCGTGAGGTCCTGCACCAGGCCCGCCATATGTACACCGCGCAAATTGCTCCACAATGCCAGTCCTAAAAAGGCGAGGATCCAGAGATAGGCCGGAACGATTGGGATCGCCACGTGCAGCGCGGCCCCCAGCACAAAGCCATCGGCCGCAATCACGAGCAGCACGGTGGTCAAATAGAGCAGTGTGAAGCTGAGGGAAAAGGGATCCCCAATGCCAC
Source organism: Bacillota bacterium (assembly GCA_021791995.1). GTDB lineage: Bacteria > Bacillota > Sulfobacillia > RBS10-35 > JAJYVN01 > JAJYVN01. The sequence goes on along the minus strand of JAJYVN010000208.1, from coordinate 2,310 downwards.
GTAGTGTCCAGACACGGATGCCGGCAGCGGAGGGGATGGTTCCGTTCAGTTCACTAAAGACAGCGGCTGCCAAGAGGCAGAGCGCGCCAGCGATCAGAATCGCCAGGATGGCGTATGCACCGGGGGCGCTCTTGCGGATCTCCATGACCGTTAGGAAGTTCACGGCCGCAAAGGCGAGACCGGCACTGGTGCTCACAATTGTGCGCATCCCCAGCACACGCTGCAGTACCGTCGGTTGATCGGCCGAAGGAGCGACGTGCACCGGTTGGACCTCCCCGTCGGTCACGCCTCGCTATTCCCCCCAGACCATCAGGGTGAAAATGTCCAATTTCATCATGTCTTCTTCGGACGAATGGACCACGAGGTCACCGTCCAGATAGGGTTCGGTGGGTGAAAGCCGGCCGGCAAAGATATCCGCAAGGACCGATGACCGACCGACCAGGCGAATTTCGGCCTTCTCTGGGACTTGCTCCAACGTCCGCACCAGCCCTCTTTCCACGCGCAAATCGCGGCGCCATGCCGCGTCGCTCGGTTCGATCGTAATGGTCCGTTCCCAACCAGCTGTCATCTTGGCCAATTCTGGTTTGGCATTGAAACGGGAGGCGAAGTCGGTGAGCACCCGATCCATCTCCCTGGAGTCCACCATGCTAGATCCCCTCCGAACCGTGTGCGGGTGCAGTTAAATCCAGCACCGTCGGCCGGTAGTCGATGGCTGCGAGGAGCCCTGTAAAGTCGGCGGTGGTGAGGTCCTGGGGCTGCTTGCCCAAAGCCGCCACCATGGCCGCCTCCAGGGCATTGGTCCCGAATGATCGCCCATCCAAGAGAGGCGTTGTCGTGAAGAGATACCGCAAACCTCGCTCCGCCAACAGGGCACGATCCGCTGCAGTGGTCGTTTGCGTAAGCACGGCTTTTCCCGCCATCGTTTCCCGGCCGGGAAGATAGCGGCGAATCAGGTGAAAGTCTCCCGCGACCATCGCGCACGCGGCGTAGCTGTCTTGGAACCGAGGCTCAGGAGGCGCATCCTGCGCGGCGCCGGTCGGATAGAGCATGGGCAAGCGGGTCATCTCACGGGCGAGCCGACGCCCAATGCGGGCCAACTCGTCCAGTCCCGTGATGGGGTACGGTACCCCTGCCAGAAACATCAAATCGCCATAAACAACACGACATCCTGCCGCTTCCAGCGTCTCGGCCATGCCGTAACGATCCATGGCCGAGACCATCAGCACATCAAGACCGTTCAGTTCAATGGGGCCATGGTCTCGCAGCCACCGCACAGCCGCCGGCTCAAGCGTTTGCTTGAGCGTGCTGCCATCCACTGTTGGCGTCGAAGGGGCAGCCTCCAAGAGACGCAGGCCGTCCGCAAGGACATACCGCTCTCCTGCAACGTAGAGATAGACGTCAAGTCCGCCCAAACCGATCGCGTCCACTTGACCATTGAGATCGGCAATAGCACGAAACGCAGCCTCTACGTCGCCGTCAAAGCCACGCCGAACCATCTCCACCTCGACGTCCAAGAGCTGCAGTATCGCTCTGTGATCGCGCCGACTGCTGCCCAGGCTAACGCTGACAACATGCTTCACGGGCCCGCCCTCAACTCCCTACCGAAGAGCGCGAGCCAGTTGCCGCGCAACTGCGGACCAAGGTGGCCCCATTATACCACCGAACAAGGAACGACACGGGATTTCCTGCCGTTGCCCTGCGGATCAATTGGTGGAGAACACGGTCAACGGGTCTTCATGACGCTCAATTCGCGTCACGCGGTTATCCTCATCCACGAAGAGGACAACGGGTTGGAACTCCGCCAACTCCTTGGCATCCAGGTCGGCCTCAGCAATGATAATAACTTTGTCGCCCGGTGTGAACAGACGTGCTGGTGGTCCGTTGAGACAGATATCACCGTGGCCGGCGGTGCCCGCAATGACGTATGTGTGCCAGAGTGCACCGTTGGACAAGTTCGTGATTTGCACCATCTGGTAGGGCAGGATCCCGCTGGCCTTCAGGAGATCCTCGTCGATCGTGATGGAACCGATGTAGTTCAGATCTGCTTCCGTAACGGTAGCACGATGAATCTTCGCCATACACATCCTGACGCGCAAAGTGAATCCCTCCTCGTAACGTGGGTGCTTCCACCCAGGACGTTTCCGCTGTCGAGGGGGCGGTCGTGTCCCTCCCTTCAATACATTCCCCCATGCTGGCCCTAGTTTAAGGCGAGGAGCCGGACTGCGCAACTCTGTCCGCTCGGTACTAGTGGTTAGTCCCAGAAGTTCGTTCCCCGTTCGGCAGCGAAAAACCACTGGACATTTCGCATCC
>JAJYVN010000207.1 GCA_021791995.1 Bacillota bacterium | reverse complement strand
TAGGGAGAGGTCTTCAAGACTATATCTGGGGATTCCTGGTTCTTAACAATATCTTAACATTCTCCTCCACAAGTTTGGGATGCACCCCTTGCTGCGTGCCTTCAGCTCTGGTTCCTCCGCACTGACAGGGATCGAGGCCATCAGTAATGGGGTCCCGATCTTCCGCAACCCGTCAGTGCCCAACGCCAAGACCGCGATGGCGCTGATGGGCATTCTGCTCGGCACCATGTTCCTTGGGACCACGATTCTCGCCTTCGCCTTTGGCGTTGCACCCCTTGCAAACAACACCGTTCTGAGCCAGGTCGGTGCACACGTTTTCGGCCACAACATCCTTTATTACGGATTGGCCTTTTCCACAACCGCCATCCTGGCCCTCGCTGCCAATACAAGCTTTGCTGGCTTTCCGCAACTCGCCTATAGCATGGCCCGTGACAAGTTTATGCCCCACCTCTTTCTCACCCGGGGGGACCGCCTCGTCTTCACCAACGGCATTCTGTTTGAGGCCGTCCTCGCAGCCGTACTCGTGGTTGTCTTTGGCGGGAGCACCGATCGGCTGATCCCGCTGTATGCGATCGGCGTCTATGCGGGCTTCACCATTAGCCAGTTTGGACTGGTCGTCAAGCGTGCCCAGAAGGCCAGGGAAACCGGATCTTGGGAGCGCGGGGACCTGGTGCGTTCCATTGTGAACGGCTTCGGCGCCGCGCTAACCGCCATCGTCGTCGTGGTGTTCGCCGTCACAAAGTTCAGTGAAGGAGCGTGGATGGTCCTTATCGTCATTCCGCTCCTCGTCCTGACGTTCCTGGCCATCAACCGGCACTACCAGGCCATCGCCGAGGAGCTACGCTTGCCCTCACTGGACTTCCATCCTGCACCCCCCAAGAATTTAGTGATTGTACCGGTTGCTACCGTCACCCGAGTGGTTGCCAATGCACTGGGATATGCCAACTCCATCTCGGACACAGTGATCGCGCTGCATGTGGGATGGGACAAGGAACAGTCGGAAAAACTCCAACAGCGGTGGTCCGAATGGGATCCGGGCGTCCGGCTTGTGACAATCGAATCCCAATACCGGTCGGTTGTGCAGCCCATCCTCCGATACATCGACCTCATCCGTAGCCAGTCACCGGAAACAACCATCACCGTGATTATTCCAGAGTTCGTCGTCGGCCGTTGGTGGCAGAGCATCCTTCATAACCAGATGGGCATTCTGCTGCAGGCGCGACTGGTGTCCCGACGGGACATTGTGATCATAACCGTCCCCTATCGCTTGAGTGGTCGCTGAGTTGGGATCCTGCGCATCGCCCCAACGGCGAGACTCGTGCAGAAGCAACGGCCGGGCACGGACACTTGACTGTGCAGGATGAGCCAGGGACAGAGAGTGCAACATTCTGCAGGTCCGTTACGCCCCAGCGCTGGACGGAGACGCGGATGCCAGTTCCAAAAGTTGACTCACTGTGACTTCCTTATATCCTTCCGCCCCCAATGCGGGAAGGATCGTCTTCAGCGCATCCACAGTGTGTTGCTGGTTACCGCCACCATCGTGAAAGATTACGATGCTCCCAGGCGTAATGCGCTTCAGTACGGTGGACGCGACTCCAGGTAATCACGCGTATCGACGTTCCAGTAAATTACCGTATATCCCATGTCCGCCAACGTTCGGTTGGCGACGGCATCCCCTTTGCCCTGCGGCAGCCGATAGAGAGTCGGCCGCTGTCCGGTGATGGCGGTGATTTCCTGTTCCACGGGCTTCACCTCTGCCTCAATCGCCGTTGGATCCATGCCAATCAGTGAGAGGTGGCGAAAGCCATGATTGCCGAGCTCCATCCCGTCCTGATACTCCTCCCGAGCAATCGCCGGGTATCGCACCAGTTGTTGCCCCACGACAAAGAAGGTGGCCTTTGCACCATACTGCTGCAAGAGCTGTAGGATCTGCGGCGTGTATTGCGGGCTCGGTCCATCATCAAAGGTTAGCGCAACCACCTTAGCGCTCACCGGTACAGATCGGATGATCCGGACCGGCGGCGATGGGGCAGTGGCAAGCGCCGTCTTGGCACCCCATCCTACCAAGAACCCAACGCAGCCACCGAGCGCAGCCAATCGCCACATCGACGATGCAGAACGGCGGAACCAGAAGATCGGGCGCAAGACGATCCCTCCCTCAATCGGTCGGTCGGGGAGCCAAGACAGCCAAAACGAACCCATAGGCCGCAATGCCACCCGTGACGGAGAGCGCCAGGGGCACCATCTCCGCAGCCCCCCCGGTAGCCTTCCAGCCAATCCAGGACACCGCGATTTGGAGCGCCATCGCAGGAAGAAGGGTATGAAGCACCCGTCGCCATGGCGGCAGGCATCCGGTGACGCGTCCGACCGCACGCACCGTCCAAAGGGCATTGATTCCCCATCCAGCCAATGCGGCGAAGGCTGCACCGCGCACACCCAAGCCGAAACTCCCCGTCAAGGCCAGGATCAACGACGTCTTGACAATCGCCGCAACACCCACGCCGGGAACCAGGATACCCGCCTTGTCGGCGGAATTGGCCAAGACCCCAGCAACGTACGTCAATCCGAGTGGTATACCGGCGAACGATAGGATGGTCAATGGTCCCGCGGCAGCGAGGTTGTGGTAGAGGAAGCGGCAGATGGGCACTGCAAATTGGCAGAGGACAATCGCGCACGGTATCGCGATGGCCAACGCCCAGAAATAGGCGGTTTGCCCGCGCCGCGAAAGGCTCGCAATGTCGTTTCGGGCCCAGTCTGCGGCGGAACTCGGCAGCAGGGCCGATCCCAAGGCCCCAAAAAGAACCACCGGCGCGACCGCCAACGGCAGCGCCATGCCATTCAGAGCTCCGATCCCCGCCGTGGCTCCGTACGCGGTCTGCCCACTGTCACGCAACCGCCAGGCGATGAGGGCGGTATCCACCGCCAGCGCGAGCGAGGTAATGGCGCCAGAACTCCAGTTTGCGAAGCCGGTACGAAGCAGCCCTCCCACAGCATCGCTAGCGGGAGGTGTTCGGCGATCGTGCGGCTGCCAGCGCTGCGAAGGCGTCGAGATCACACGGTCCGCCGCCACCGCTGAGAGGAGCCCTCCCCCGGCCCCTGCCAAGGGCGACCAAGCAAGATCCTCGGCCGCTTGCTGCGAATGGCCCACCACGGATCCAATGAAGCGACTTGCGACGATCAGGGCGAGGCTGACGCGAGAGAACTGTTCTGCAGCGACGGTTGCAGCTGAGGCGGGAACTCGCCCACTCCCCTGCAACCACGCCCTCTCCCCCGCCAAGAGCGTCGCCAGCAGAACCGCTGGTGCGATCACCATGATCACCCCTGCGGTGCGCGGATTGCCGATCGCACGGCTGAGCGGATGCGCCAGTATCAATAGCGTCGCGGATCCGAGAACACCGAATCCCAACAGCAGCAGCCGCGACCAGCGCAGGACCCGAAGGGCACCGTCGACATCGCCCTGTTCGTAAGAACGCGCCACCGCCGCCGAGAGGGCAACGGGCAAGCCGAAGCTGCAGAGCGTCAGGGCCGCCGACAGGAGCGGTGCTGCCAATTCGAAAAGGCCGATGGCTTCGGCTCCCAACCATCGGGCCACCAGAACGCGTTGCAGCGCCGACAGGAGCTTAGCAACGAACCCCGCGCCCGCTAGTGCGAGCGTGCCGCGCAGAACCGTCCGCTGCCGCCCCCGCCGCACCAAGCCCTTTCCTCCTCCGAAGCTGCCGCATGGTGCCATGCATTGCTACGAAGCGGGTGGGCCGCTTATCCCAACACAACGCGGCCAGATGTTACCGTCTTGTAACCAAACGTCGGCAGGCACTGCACGATTGTGGTCAAATCGACAATACACGACATGGATCGAGGGATCGGCGGGAGGCCGGCCTCGCGCTGGCGCGACGGCCCACGAGACAAGGAAGGGGCGAACCGCATGCCTCGCATGAAGCGACGCAAACTCCGGAGCCATTGGGCGGTCGGTGTGCTTGTTGTGATCCTCGTAATACTGGGTAACGTTCCTCTGGCCCTCGCGAGTTCTTCATCCTCGACATCATCCAGTGCTTCCTCGTCGGGGGTCATCACCAGCGGTCCCCTACCGTCGGGGATCTTCTTCACCGACATCAGTGGCAACTACGCGGAGTATGACATCGTGGAGTTGGCACAGGCTGACATCATTCCGGTGCCCTCCGATCTGCTGTTTCACCCAAACCAACCGATCACACGATTGAACTTCACGGATTGGGTCAGCCGCGCTTTGGAGTTACCACCCAGCACGAAACCCCTCTCCGCCACCTTCAAGGATGCCAGCCAGGTACCGAGTGCGGACCAAGGGCTGGTGGCTGCGGCGGTGCAGGCCGGCCTCATTCAGGGGGAACCGGGCGATGTCTTTGATCCCAGCGGAGTGATCACACGTGCCCAGGCAGCGACCATCTTTGGCCGCTATTTGGAGAGCAAGGGGCAGCAGCCCAACACCCTCTACTTTCAGGTCTTCGCTGATGGCAATACCATCCCCGCATGGGCCGCCCCCGCGTCCATCCTCTTCGCGAACGCTCTCGTGCACGGCGAGGTGTGCGGCCAACCGAGCGTCTGCTTCGAACCGAATCAAGACACGACCCGCGCCCAAGCAGCCACGCTCATCGTCCGCGTTCTGTCGTACCTCACCGCCAACTATCACCAACCCCCACTGAGCCAGCCCACCAGCACGGCTCCCTTTCTTATGGGTATGTGGGACTCCACCTCGCAAGAGGCGTACGCGAATCTAACCACATATGGCGCCGCCAGCATCAACTGGCTGGTTATGGGTGGTTACGATATCCTGCCTGACGGAACGCTCAGCGGCTTCGACTCGGAGGAGACGCTGCAGTGGGCTGCGGCACATCCGAGCGTTCAGACGTGGGTGATGGTGCAAGCACTTGGCGCACCCTACATCAACTTCCTGTCTTCCCCGTCGGAGCAAGAGGCGATCATTCAGTCAGTGGTCGCAGTGGTCCAACGCGCCGGCTACGCGGGCGTCAACTTTGATATCGAGGAGGTGCCGGCATCCGAAGCATCGGCTTACCTCACCTTCATCACGAATGCCGCCAATGCCCTCCATGCCATCGGCGCCAAAATCTCCATTGACGTCGTGCCAGAGACGGCAAGCTCCGTGGGAGACTCTTGGGCACTCGCCTATAACTATCCAGCACTCGGGAGCATTGTGGACTACCTCTGCATGATGGTGTATGACTACCACTATCCCGGTGGCGCTCCGGGGCCCATCTCACCCATTAGCGATGACGAATCCGCCATCCAGTACGCCATCAGCGTCATGCCCGCGCAGAAGGTCATTCTGGGCGTGGCAAATTACGGATACATCTGGAACACATCCAACGATTCAGCGATTGGATATTGGGAGAGCGGCATGGAGAATGAAGCAGCGCTCCACGATGCCACGATC
>JAJYVN010000206.1 GCA_021791995.1 Bacillota bacterium | reverse complement strand
GTTTGCGCCGTCCTCTGGAGGAACCGTCCGGAGCCATGGGGTGGCCACAGGAGCAGATGGGGAGGCCATCGGCGGTCAGGCGGACGGGGTGCTTGGGGTTGTGCGCCGGGTTGAGGTCCATCATGGTCTGAATGTTGGCGCGCTGGAGTTGATCGAAGAGGACGCCAGCGTCGTGGGCGGAATCGAGGATGGCGGCGATGATCTGTGCATCGGGATAGTAGGAGCCAAAGTCGCTGCAGCATACAGGGACTGCTGCTATGGCTAAAACGCTGAGGTCACTCTCTACCTACCCCCACCTTAGGGAACCGCGTCGATGGCGCGGGAAACGGCACACTGCTCGCCACTGGGCTCTAGCAACTCGGTGGGTACGGTCGACGGGCGGGTCTCCGACCAAGCAGGCGCACCGGCAGAGAGCGAAGAATATGAGAAAACTTTCATGCAGATGGTTCCTGATGGTTTTCGAAGCAGCTGGCAGAGTCGCGCCAAGGCGAGCCCAACGGCGGTCCGCTTCCACCACGAAAACCGATGCGCGGAGGGGCTGAACGTGAAGGGTATGCAGACGAACCCGAGCATCGTCAAGAACATCCGCGACGTGGGGGGTGGGGACTTCCTTCGCTCGCTGGAGTACAAGGGACGATGGTACCGTCGCCCCCTCGTTCCGATGGGTGGTTTCGACCCGAGCAGCCAGCGACGCCACACCTATGGGCACAGAGATGCATGGCTGCCGCGTGTGGTTCGGTATCAGGCGAGTGCTGCGCGCCGGGTGACGCTTGAGGGAGACGCCAACGCCGTAAACACGGATAGGCATCGAGGCCTCACGGCAGGGGTTGTCGGGCCGCGTCTACCTGTGGAGGGGACGGCCGATCCACTCGGAACCGACTGGGCGGACCCTGGCAAAGCAGGAAGCGCCGATGCGTGATGATTGGGAAGCCCCCGGCTTTCGCCGCGGGGAAGGAGGTCCAGGCGGCACGGTTCCGTTCCTAGGCAGGCGACAGATCATCGTCGCTATCGTCAGCACCCTTGTCGCGGCCGCACTGATCGGGTATGTGGCCACGGCTTTGCAACGCGCTTCCGCTGGCACGGTAAGGTTTGCGACGAAAGGCGCCCAGTTGGTCCGGACGGTCGATGGGGTGTTGTGGTCGACGCGCTTCCAGGCGCTTCCGTCTCCTGACGCTTATAACACCAACGGCAGCGGCAGTCCGGACCAAGACGTTATCCGGTGGCAGCAAGGGTTGCTCGGTGTCGGCATTAACAACTTGACGTCAACGGGCTTTTTGGGCTATTTCCTGGAAACCAAGCGCGCGTTTCCGGCGGACGCCTTCGTCCAGACCCAGATGGATCCCTATCCTGTCGCGGAAAGCCCCAACCAGGCGGCGGAGACGATCGTCGCGGTGCAAACGGCGTCCACCGATCGTACCGGGTTGCTCAACTATGTCATCGTCTCGTACCTGCAGTTGGGAGGCCAACAAAGTCTTCGGATTGGATTCGCCAATGGGCTGATCCAGGGAGCTAACACGACCATCCTCAATCAGGTTGCGCAGCCTGGTCTGATGACGACGGTTCAAGATGAGCCCATCACCGTCACCACCAACGGCAACAACACTTACGAAGCATGGCTGGGTAACACCATCGAATATCAGGCCAGCCATCTCGATATGCGCATTCCTCCACCCTTTCAGGTGTACCTTGAGGTTCAGGCGGCCGCTGTCGACTACACGTCATACTTCCGTAACCTGTACGTCTACCGATCGAATTTCGTAACCCTCACCGATCTCCCGGCGGGGGCGGATGTCCGTCTGTCTGTTCCATCTGCGCCGGCCTACCAGACCCAGGTGGTCGCTTCCGCCTCCGGCATGGCCCGTCTGGTCCTTCCACCGATGGACCTCACGGCGGTTGGCGTGCTTCAGATCACTGCGCACGGACATCCGTGGACCTTCTCCCCGATCACGCTCCACGGAGGCGATCACTACCAGTGGCACCGACCCCTGTGAGGCGTCGGCCTTGCGGCGGTGGGGATACATGACGGCGTTGCCGGGATGGCTCATCGTCAGGGCGACCATCGAGATCCTCTTCGTTGCGGCCGTGTTCCTGATTGTCTCTCGGTACGCGTTTGGAAGGGTGATGGGCCTAGAGGGCCCGGATCGCTTCCTGGCCTCGGTGATCTGGATGGCCTGTGTCGTCGCCATGGGTGGTCTCGCCTTCCGACTGGGAGGCGGTTTCGGATTGGCGCTAGTGGCCCTGATCCTGTTCCTCGGGCGTACCATGGGACAGACTTCCGTCAACCCGGGCCGCTGGGTTCGGGTTCTCGATTGGTGGGACACCCTTCAAAGACAGCACCTGCGTAGTCAGGTCGCTACCTATTTGACCGGTCGCTTCCAAGCGTTCCGGCGCCAAGCGCAGGCCGTGCGGCCGGAGCGCTGGCTTGTGTCGACAGCCGCCGTCTTGGTTCTGGCACTTATCGTTGTACCGCCGTCGCGGGCCTGGTCGGTATCAGGGTCGCTCACGGGTTTTGTATCCTCTTTGGCCAAGTTGGAGGCGGCTTTGTCCGGCACACCTTTTACGCCCGGCGTCCGCCCGGTGGGTCTCGACGTGCTCCTGATGCAGTGGGATTCGCTGTCCCATTTGAACCCGCTTTTGCTGACCCTCATCTGGCCGCCCGTGTGTCGCATTGTCACCGTATGCTGCGTCATGTATGTGGGTGCACGGCTCGGTGCTTCCCCGGCGGCGGGGCTGTGTGCGGGGTTCCTCTATACGGTTGCCGGCACGATCGGCGTCTGGCACGTCGGCCAGGGCTCCTCGTCCGCCGTGGTGGCTCCGCTCTTGGCCGTACTCACCTTCCATTGTGCCCGCCTCGCCTTCACGGCCGACGATGGTCGGGCGGCCGCATGGACGGTGTTCGCCCTGTTGGCACTCTCCGGACTCATCGGCTGGCTTCCGTTCGCGGACACCCTGCTGACATTGATCGCGGTCATCCTGGGCTATGCACTGGGTGGGGGTGCCTTGCGGCCACCCGTGATCGACGTGATGGTCGGCATCCCGCTCGCTGTCCTGCCGGGGACACTGGCGATTGCCTGGGGCCTGTGGTCCGGCCGCACGGTGATCCCCTTCTGGTACAGCCCCGCTGCACTCCCTCCTGTACTGCTGGCGCTTCTCGCGATCCCAGTCGTGGTGCTATGGGCCCGACAGATCTTACTTACCCTCGGCCGTGGGCCGGCCATTTCCTCGGATGCGTTTGCCGTCACGATGCTCTGCGGGGCCCTAGCCTTAGTCTCGGTGCTCGTTCCGTCTGCCGCCGATCCGGCGCTGGCGCTATTGGCCGTATCGCTGGCCGTGGCGGTCCTATGGCGCGCCCAGGAGCACCTGCGCTGGACGCGGCATCTCGCCCAAGGGGCTGCGGCCATGTGTATCGCGGGCAGCCTTCTCATACTATGGCTTGGTGTGACGCATTCCTCCCCCTATGCTGCGCAATCCGCCAACGCGACCGTTGCCGCCTACGCGCGAATCGAGACGTCCCTGCCGGCGGGGACCTGGGTGGCGGTGGATACCTCGCCATACGAACTGGCGGCCGCACGTGGCACCATCTATTCTCCGACGCTTTGGGTGGAGCACGCCACCATGTCGGGTGGCGCATCGGATCTGTCCTATGGTGGATCTCCGATCCATGCACAACACGTTCTCCTCTTCCTGCGGTATCTTGGCTCACCCACTCAAGAGTCGTATGCTGATGACGAGTTGTGGATTTGGTATCGAAGCTGGCTCAGCGGTGGCGGAAAGAGCGTCCAGTATTTTCATGCCGGCGACCTGACCGTCTTCGAACTGCTGACCCAACATTCCGCCACATCCGCGCCCGTTGCGTAACGGGAGCGCGGCAGGTGCGCGCCGGTCCCGGGGATGGAACGGGCTGTGCCACCTGACAAGCAAGCGCCCAAGCTTCGGGCGACGGAACCTGTCATGGTTTTACCACTGCGCCGAGGAACACGATCATCCCGGTATGGTTGTTCACGATGGCGCATAGAAAGGGGCGGTTGGCGACGAACGTGAACACGGGCTGCATGACCGCAGTGATCGTAATTCCGGTGCCGGTTGCTGCAGCGGCTGTCGTGCCCTGCTCGTCGACGGACAGATAGGTCTTCTGTTCGACCGTGCTAATCTGACACCCCACGCTCGCGCCGCAGATGCCCTGCAGGTTCGCCTCGGACGAGAAGGCGAGCCCCATACCCAGCGCTTGCAGTGCCGATTCAAGCTCGGTGGAGTACGAGATGGTGAACCGCGGGAGTTCCACTGTTCCTTCCTCGGTGCGGAGGTTGGATGTCCACTGAGACCAGTCGGTGCCTAGGTCGGCTGTCGGCAAGGAACTGCCCGGCTGCGGAAGGATGATGTCCATGCGGAAGGTATCGCCTGCATACGGCAGTGATACCACCTGCACGCCCGACGTCGATCCGTAGGCGTACAGCCCGGTGCGTGACATCATCGGGATGGTGAGCGATCCCGCCGGACTGGTGAATGTGGCCGAACGGGTCTGAGTTGAATCGAACGCGGCCGCCCAGCTACCGTGAAAATAGAGGGCGTTGAGGAGCATCAGCACCGTGTTGCCTGGAATCGTCTGCAGCATGGTGGGGATGCGGTTGCCGGTGTGTGCGCTGACCCATGCATTGATCTGGGCTACCACCACAGGGTTAGCGAAGTCTGCCTTATAAACCTGAGCCTGGTAATAAGATTCGCTCGTGTGGACGAAGGACGAGGGGATGGAGAAGCTATCATTGCTCCAAAGGGAGTCGGCGATATCGAGCGTGATCCCCTGCCCAGGGTGCTCCAATTCCCCCAGGATGGCCGCATTGGCGGTATTGATCTCTTCTGCACTGAGGGTGCCCACACCAAGCACTCGGGCCAATGCCTCTTTCGTGGCACCGCCAGCTCCGTTGTACACCATGGCCAGATTGAACGCGAGGCTTGGGGGTGATAGTAGGACATTACCGCCCGGGTTGGACTGCACAAGCCCTGCAAGTAGTGCGAAACCGAGCGCGTTATCGCCCGCGACGACTGCCTCGGATTGGGGCGACGATGCAGATCCAGTGGCCGAGAGCGTGGGGTTCGGTGATGATGCCTTTGCGTGTGCGGTGACAGGGAGTGGTGCGGCCGCAGGCGCACCCGGTCTCGATGTGCGATGTGCAGCTGCTGTCTGTACGCAGCCGGACAGAGCGAGGACGGCTGCGATTGCTGTGATCCATCTTCTGTCCAATCCCCTGGGCCTCCTATTTGTCCGTTTGAGAAGAAAGACGCCGCGGACGTCTGCTGGGTTCCCTATGGCGTGCAGGTTCACGCGGGGTGGAGTATACTCTCGCTACATTGGCCGGTGCGTCGAGACGGGCGCCTTCCTGAACCACCCGGTCGATCGAACCGGGTGAATGCTGCAAGGTTGGTGGGCCCGATCGCCTGGGTCTGATCCC
>JAJYVN010000205.1 GCA_021791995.1 Bacillota bacterium | reverse complement strand
ATGCACCCTTCCCCGCGATCCTCTGTCGAGCGTCGACTGCTGATCGGCCTGCCCATCGCCGTTCCCAATAACTCGTTTCCCAGGCGCCCCTCCGGTTATGGGTAACGGTAAGCATAAACGTACCTGGTGGCGCTGCTCCAGGACAGAGTCGAGCCCGCCGTGATCACCCTGCGGCTCGGCCTCGCCAACCGCCGATCCACAGACGCTTACGTCCACTCTGACATGACCATCGCCCCGGCGCCAGACCCTGCTTCTATTCCCAGTTCGATCGCTGCTTCGCACTGGCCAACAGTGTCGGTCTTCAAGTCACCAGGGACATTCAGGGTAGTCTTGCTCCTTGGTCCTGACCGCCTTGCACGCAAGACGGGCGTATTACCGCCAGATTCTGAATGAATTCCAAACAACGCCTCGACTCACGGCCGTGCCGAACGGGGGCTCGATCAGCGCATCCGTCCGCGATGCCTGCTCTGTCCATAGGGTGTGTTAGCTATCCGCACATTAGGGCGCGCATTGTGTCAGCGATCATCCACTCGCCATTGGTGCGTTGGGGGTGATCCATGCCGGTTGCACTGAACAGGTGCCCCGGTTCGGATATGGAGGTGCTGGTGGATGTGATGGAGCACGACGGGGCTTCTGAGAGGACGGCCATGCGCGCGAGCGGGCGTGCATTTGACGTTTGCCCCAGGGAGTCATCTGCACTCCAACTGTCCATGGTCCCGGTCGTTGATGCCTGTGATCCCATCGATGCGGCAACCAACCCTGACACGCGAAGGCGTCACAGTTAGAAAAAATGACATATTCCATTGATATGTGTTAGGTTTACGAACGCATACATGACAAAGTGATGCGCCCTTGTTGCGCCCTCCGTATGCTGGGTTTGCGCCGCGAGGTCCAAGGACGCTGATGTGGACGACGGCCGTCTGGATCAGCGCAGTTCCCCGAAAAGCGGTTGCCGCCCGCTGGGGATTCCCGCCACGCGGTGATGCTGACCCGGAGGGAGTATTGCAATGAGCAGTTCCGAAGGCGGAGGCATGCGCAAGACCCTGAACCTGACCGGTGTGACCATCAATGCGATGGCCCTGATTGCCCCAGGTGCCTTCCTTTGGATCACCTACGAGGTGCAGGCCTCTCAGGTGGCACCCAACGGGGCCTCCACCGCCAGTGCCATGTGGCCTGGGTTGTTCTTTGCCCTCATCCTGGCCTTTCTGACAGCGGCATCGTATGCGATGCTGGCCCGTCGCTACCCGCAGGCCGGCACGGGCAGCTCCTACTACTTTGCCGAGCGGGCTTTTCTGGATCGGGGTGGCCACTCGGCTCGCTTTGCGCGAGTGGCGAAATACGCCATTGGCTGGCTGTCGCACCTGTACTACTGGATCTACCCCGGCGTGATGGTGGCATTTATGGCGACGCTGATTGCGTACATCTTCAGCGTCTTCCACGTCAACCTCGATATCTGGGTTCAGATGGGGATCGCTGTTGGCTTCGCGCTGATGGTTGGCATGATCGCCGTTCGTGGCATCACTGGCTCGACGATGATCAACATTGTGATCAATGTGATCCAGATCATCATGCTGGTCGGCATCGCGGTGCTGGACTTGGTGTATCGGGCGACCAATCCGCAGCACGTCACGTTCGTGATGCCCACGCTGCGTTCCATTGTGATCCCGCATGACTTTGCCAATGTGCTCTTCCAGGGTACGATTGCAATCCTTCTGTTGGTCGGCTTTGAATCGGCGACCGCACTCACGGCGGAAGCCAAGCATCCTAGCTTCGTGAGCAAGGGGGTCATCCTCTCCCTGGTGATCCAGGGGCTGATCATGTATCTGTTTGAATACTTCGGCGCGCAGGCCTGGATCAACAACGGTTATACCCAGGTCAGCGGTGGCAAGACGGTCCACGGCTTCGCAGCCGCTGCGGTCTCCTCGGGGCCGATTGGCGATATGGCACGGAATCTGGGTAACACGCTGCTGGGTGGGATTGGCCTACAACTGTTGGTGGTCGTGTCCCTCATTGTGGCCTTGGCGGTGATCGGTACGACCTTGGCGTGCCTGAACACCGGTGTGCGCGTGACTTACGCAATGGGCCGCGATGCCGAGGTGCCCACGGCGCTTGGCATGTTGCACGGCAAGTATGCGACACCACACTACGGTGTGTGGGTTCTCACCGGAGTTTCCGCCGTCGTCGGCGCCTTCGGGGTGCTGAGCGTGCAAAACCTGACCACGGTGACCTTCGTGTCCAACATTGGGACCTTTGTCTTGTACGGTATGACAAACCTGATTGCCCTGATCGCCCTGATGGACGAGGTTGGAAAAACGCACGTGACGTTGCGTCTGATTGTGCCGCTACTTGGGTTTCTGGCTAACATCTTCATGCTGTTGGCGGTGTTCTACTTGGGGATCGTGGGCGGCGGTGCCACCAGGAACTCGGCGCTGGAAGCCATCGGCTTCAGCATACTGTGGGCCGTGGTCGGTGTGGTGTACCTTATATCTAACAGCCGAGCCCGCCACCGGGGCATCATTGGGGAACCCCTAGGCAAGGGGGTGGATGTGGCGGGGGCTTGACAGGATCATCGGATAGCGCGTAACGGGGGACGGGCGCATCCGCCCCCCGTTACGCCGATGGTGCGGGGGGTGAGCTGTTCATGTTGATATCCGCTGGCCCGAGGGGATCCGCACACCGTGGGGCGCTCGGCAGTGTACAGCCACACTTCGAGGTGGCTGGCCGGTCCGAACGGGGGGCGGTCCGCCAACGGAATGACGACTACTTCGCGTACTACATCCCTGGCGATGGGGAGCGCTTGGCCCAAGACGGAGCGCTCTTTGTCATCGCGGACGGCGTGGGCAGCGGCCCGGCTGGCAACGCGGCCAGCGCGGAGGCGACCAACGTCCTTTTGCAGGAATACTACTTCAGCCGTCGTGACGCCGCACCGGCAGCGCGGTTGCGCGCGGCTTTTGAGCGGGTGTCGAGCCACATCTTCGCGCTAGCTGCAGAGAATCGCGGCTTCCACAACATGCAGACGACGCTGACTGCGCTCCTAGTGCGCGGCGACGGCTGGTGGTGCTGTCATGTTGGGGACAGCAAGCTCTTTGCCATCCGCGCTGGCCATCCCAGGCAGGTGACTCGCGATCATTCCCTGGTGCGCGAGATGGTGCGTTGGAGCATCCTGGGGCAGAAGGACGCCGAACGACATCCTGCGCGACATGTGCTGACCAAGAGCTTGGGAATTGACCCTGTCGTTCGGCCGGACTCCTGTGGCGGACGCTGGTCCGAGGGGGATGTCTTTCTGCTGTCCACCGATGGCCTGCTGGACCATGTCACGGCGGAGGAATTAGCCGGCTGGTTGGGCATGGAGGGAATCAGCGCGGGCGTGGACCATGGCGTCGACGTGGGGAATGCGCGTGGTGGCACAGACAACTTGACCCTGCTGGGGGTTGCCCTGCGGGTGGAAACCGCCGAGGCTTGATCCTTCGCTCCACTCTGTGGACAATGGCGCGGGGGGTGGTCCGCTCGCCGGAGGCATTGGCATCTGGGCAAATCGTTGGCAGCTACCGTCTGGTGCAGCGTCTGGGACAAGGCGGTATGGCGACAACCTGGCTCGCCGAGGCGACGGCCGATGGACAGCGGGTGGTGCTGAAGTTTCCTGATGTAGCCCAGATCGGTGATCCGGCGATGTATGAACGGTTTCGCAGGGAGACAGAGATTGGTCGGCGTGTCAACCACCCCTCAGTGCCACGCTGCCTGGAGATGCGAGAGGATTGGCAGCGCCCTTACTTGGTCATGGAGTTCGTCGCGGGCAAGCTGCTGTCGGACGTGGTCTCGCGGCGTGGGGCGCTCCCGGTGTCCGAGGCCACACACCTCACAGAGCAACTCCTCGAGGCCTTGACGCACCTACATAACCATGGAATTGTCCATCGGGATCTCAAGCCAGAGAATCTTGTGGTCTCCCCGGAGGGCCAGTTGCGGATTATCGACTTTGGGTTGGCCCTATTGGAAGGCAGCCAACGTGTTACCTGGCGTGGGTTTTCCGGCTTAGCTGGCACCCCCGCCTATATGGCGCCGGAACAGATTCGGGGAGAGCGGGGGGGGCCACAGGCGGATGTCTACGCGGCCGGGGCGATTCTCTACGAGATGTTGGCAGGCGAGCCGCCGTATTCTGGCGACAATCCCCTGGCAATCATGTATCGGGCAATCAATGAACCGCTACCGCCGATCCGGCGCAACGACCTCCCGCCTGGACTCTGGCACGTGTTGCAGCGGGCCCTGCATCGGGATCGTGCGGTTCGTTACCGCAGTGCCGAAGATTTTCTCCGCGATCTGCGCGCACCAGAGGAGGTGGCGGCGCCCCCGATGGATAAGCCGGGGAGATCCCGGCGATTGCCGTTTGGACTGGGTGGTTGGGGCCCAAGCTACGTGGTGGCGATTGTGGCGTGTGTGATCATCATCGTGGTGGCCCTGGTGCTCGTGCACGCGCGGGGGTGAAACGCTGTGGGTGAGTTGTTTGGCTTTGATAGTGCGATTCGGACGTCGTGGTCGTTGCAGCGCAGGACGGAGCGACCCGGGCATTATCGTGAAGAGGGTTGGGGCGTCGCTCTCTTCGAGGGACCAGCTGCCGGTGTTTTTCGCCAGCCCCGTGGGGTTCCCGATGAGTTCATGGCGGGGGTGCTGGCCTCTCGTCGCTTGCAGGGTGAGGGAGGGCTGGCCTACATCCGCCGGTGGACCAATTCCCCCGGCTTGGCAAACTGTCACCCCTTCACCCGCGAGATGGGGGGACGTGAGTGGGCCTTTGCCCACAATGGAAGGTTGGAAGGCATCAGGGAGGTCAGTAAGCTGCATCCGACCACGTATCAACCGATTGGGTCAACAGACTCGGAGTATGCGTTCTGCGCCATGCTTTCGGTGATGAGTGGTCGCCGGGGCGATCCTCCTGCCTCCCACCGAGAGACGGTGCACCAGGTGTCTACAGAGATGGCGAGACATGGTGCGCTGAACTATGTGCTGCTGACCGAGCGTTGTCTATACGCATTCACCTCGGGGGAGTACGGGCTGCATCTTTGGGAGCGCAGAGCCGCGGAAGGACCGGTGACGCTGCGGGATGAGGACTGGGAGATGCACTTAGAGTCACCGGAGCCGGCGGATCTGGTGGTGGTGGCGACCAATCGTATGGCGAAGGAGCCAGGGTGGCGCGCCTTGCGTCCTGGGGAGTTAGTGTTGGCGGTGAACGGTCGGGTGGTCGAGTAGGGGTGGGGCATGCATCTGTCGGGCGGGCGCGACGCGTTCCGTACCCTCCTGCAACAGCAGCAGGAACGGTCCCATGCACTTCTGCGAGAGTAGACATCGACGCTTGACATTACTCGCCGGTGATCGGATGATGACCTATGATAAGGGAACAGATGCTCTCGACAGGGCAAGCCGCAAAACGGTTGGGCATCTCTGTTCGCACAGTTTACCGCTGGGAGGCGTCCGGCCGACTTGTGCCGATCACTCGTTTGGGCAGTGGG
>JAJYVN010000204.1 GCA_021791995.1 Bacillota bacterium | reverse complement strand
CTATCGAGCGTTAGCCCAAAGAGGGACCTCCCTCTCTCCTCCGGCCTTCGTTCCGCTCTGTTGATGCCGAATCTGCACCGACCCTGACAGTAGTATTAATATCCCGGATCAGAGCAACAGACCTGATTACAATATAAAGTGGTATCGAGGCTCAATCCCTTCACCCGCGAGGGTTGCGGCCTGGTCGTCGCGCTGTCTACGCTTCGCCACCGCCCTCGCGGGCCAGCGGCGCAAGACTCACTTCGCCGTGGCTGGCTGGGCCTTCGGCGGTGAGAATCTCACCCACTCGAATCGGTCGGCTTCGTCTCGGCGCACCCGGGGTCCACTATAGTCCATGGAGAGGGCCTTCGCGGAGAGACCTGGTAGTTCGGTTCCCTTTTGGGTGATATATGCCGTATCCTTGGGTTAATCCCTATCGGGTGTCTCTCACCCACGAAAGACCGGTCACAATTGTGTGGAACACCCATTTTCACCGCAATCCGTCGGTCGGACCAAGCACGCCCGACCAGGCTTCTCCGACATTGCCAGCTCGTTCATTTTGTGTATTTGTCAGCCACGGTGCTGGCGCCGTACGAATCAGGCTTGATCTTGGCGTCGAAGCCGCTGCCGGTGACCATGCCGACGATCTCCCGGATCAGGCTGCGCGTGTCGCCGCGCTGGCCGATGTCTAGGTGGATTTCGACGTTCAGTCGGGAGTTACCGTTCTCCGACAGGCGCTCCGCAATCCGGCTGGCAAGAGCCAGACTCAGGGAGGTTTCGTAGAAGATCTTCTGTCGCAAAGACGTCATTGGGCGGTGCGAATGCCGCTGATAAAAGTACCTCGCCCCCCGACCGACACGGTGGACGACGATAGCCGTGACGAATGAGACCTCACGCTCTCGGGCCTGGGAATCCGACCCGATGATCAGCGTATACGTATCTTGTGGCGCCTCCTGAACAAAGGCGACAATTTCCGCAAACATTTGGTCGAACAACAGGGCACCTTTGGTCGGACTAATGAACTCCATTGGTCGGGCCTCTACCTTCCCTTGCCCTGACCTAACTTCCGTGCACCGAGCGAGAGTGGTGCCCGGCTATCTGTCCCGAATGACCCTACAGGCGAGTATCCAGAAGCGCCGCCGAAATGTCCACATGCCGACATGGCCCCGGAAAGCCGTCCTTCAACCGATGACGGAGAGGAACCCGGCAGAAAGCAAACACTGTGTTAGATGTCCGAATTCGACGAGATCCAAAGTCTCGCCCCGGCGCATCGGAGCGATGCCTGCTGCTGCCAACACATCTTCGAGCGGATGATGGGGGATCGCCAGTCCCGCGGCTAAGGCGTTACGGAGGGTTTTCCGCCGGTGGGCAAAAGCGGCCCGCACCACACGCAGCAACGGTTCGCGGGGCGCGAGCGTGGGGGGTGTGATCCGGCGCCGCAGGCGCACCACGGCGGACGCGACCAGTGGAGGTGGCACGAATGCCTGCGGTGGGACTGATAGCAGCCGCTCGACCTCCGCATGATAGCGAACCAGACAGGTGAAGGCACCATACGCCTTGCTGCCCGGCACCGCCGCCATGCGTTCCGCTGCCTCTGCCTGCACGAGTAATACCGCGCGTTCCCAGGGGAGTTCGCCCCGAAACAGTGAGGCTAGGAACGGCCCCGTGATGTAGTAAGGGAGGTTGCTGCAAATGCACCATGGCCCCGGCATCATCAGGGCCAAGCGACTCCACGGTAGGCCAACCGCATCTGTCCATAGGATCAGCACACGATCTCCGACCATATCCGACCCCAGATCGGGCAGAACCGACACAACGGACCCCGCCGGAGCGCATGGCCGGGGAGTGATGCCGTCCATCTGGGCCGTCAACACTTCGAGCAGGGCCGGTCGCAGAGCCAGATCGAGCTCAACGGCGGTTACGTAAGCGCCCGTGGTCACCAGTTCGCGCGTAAGCCCACCTACACCTGGACCCACCTCCAGAACAGCGTCCCCGCAAACGATTTCGGCCGCGTCGACAATGCGGTGGAGAATGTATGGGGCACATAGGAAATGCTGGCCAAGCCGGCGGCCCAAGCGGAGTCCGTGTCGCCGCAGTACAGAGCGCAGTTCTGACGCTGTCACTGCAATCGACTCGTCCCGAGGGCCAACCCAACCGTCGACGGGGTGAACAAATCCTCTGCGTTACGTGCGGTGGCACGGGCCAGTTCCTCCACTGTCACACCACGCGCTTCTGCCAAAAAGGATGCAACAGCGACCACAAAGGCCGGCTCGTTGCGCTGCCCCCGATAGGGCACCGGAGCGAGATATGGGGCATCTGTTTCCAAAACCATTCTATTCTCCGGGCACTCCAAAGCTGCCCTGCGTATGCCCTCCACCCCCCGGCGGAAAGTCACCAGACCGCCGAAACCAAGGTGGAGGCCAAGGGCCAAAGCCACTTCTGCCAAATCCGGACCTCCGGAAAAACAGTGCCACACGCCGCCTCGCGGGGGGAGGCCGATGCTCCGAAGTACATTCAGCACATCCACCGCAGCCTCCCGCTCATGGAGAATCACCGGCAGGCCACACTCCGCCGCAAGTTCCAGTTGGCGTTCAAAGGCATGGCGCTGTGCCGCGCGAGAAGAGTGTTCATAGTGGTAATCCAAGCCGATTTCGCCCACTGCCACAATACCCGGCGCACCCAGTCCAGCCTTCAGTTCAGCCCACAGCGACGGGGATGCCAATATAGCCTCATGGGGGTGTAGACCATAGGCGAATAACAACCGCAGCGGTACACATGACGAAACATCCGCATCCGCCGACCGCCACGACTGCGGGCTCCGAAGCCGGGCCGCGGCTGCCCACGACGCAGGATCCGCGGCAACCACTAGAGCTGTTTCAACACCCGCAGCCGCCGCGCGCGCGACAGCGGCCATGCGGTCGCCGTCAAACCGGTCATCCGCCAGATGGCAATGGGTATCCCATAACCTCACCGCACACCCGTCCCCGGCGTCACCGGCGCGTCAGGGACGATCAGGCGCAAGCCACGCTCGTCACCCGCGGCGAGGAGCATGCCGTGGGAGACCACGCCCCGGATGGTCGCGGGCTGCAGGTTGGCAACCACCACTACCTGCCGGCCCACCATGCCCTGCGGATCATAATGTTGCGCAATACCAGAGACAATCTGGCGGTGCACGCCGCCCCCCATGTCCAACTCTAGCCGCAATAAGCGATCAGCCCCCCGGACACGATCAGCTGCGACTACGGTGGCCGTGCGGAGATCGATGCGTCCAAAATCCTCAATGGTCACCAGATCGGCTGTCGCATCCGTCGACGTGGCCTCGGGCTCAGCCCTCCGTGGGACGTTGGAACGTCCAGACAGACCGCCCTCGCTCTCACAGCCGCCCCCCACACGCTCGGCCGTTCCCTCGCCGAGCACTGCCGATCGGGCACCACCGGCAGTTCCGAAGGACTCACCGTCCCCCGACACCACTTCAGGATCGAGACGCACAAACAACGCCCCCCCGCGCCGCACCAGGAGATCGGGAGGCAATCCGCCCCAGCGGAGATCGCCCCAGCGGGCGGCGGCGAGCGCCCCGTCCGGCATTCCCAATTGACGATAGATCTCGGCCGATGCCTCCACGAGAAAGGGGGACAAACCGACGGCGAGGATCCGAAGGGCCTCCGCCACGTTATAGAGCACCGCTGACAGGTGCGCAGTCTCCCCGCGCTTGGCCAGAGCCCACGGCGCCTGCTGATCGATGTATTTGTTCGCACGGGCACAGAGCGGGAGCAAAGCGGCGGGCCCATCGTGGAGACGCATGCCATCCATGGCCATCGCCAGGGCCGCCGCGCTCGCCTCTGCGGCAACGGCAAAACCGTCATCCGATCCCGGCGGCGGATCCGGGATCCGCCCGCTGCTGAAGCGTTCGATCATCGCCATGGTGCGGCTCAACAAATTGCCCAAGTCATTGGCAAGATCCGAGTTGTAACGCTTGACGAAAGACTCGGGTGCGAAGTTCCCGTCCTGACCAAAGGGTGTCTCCGCCAACAGATAGTACCGCGTGGCATCCACACCGTATCGGTCTGAGAACCGGACCGGGTCCACGCTGTTACCGGTCGTCTTGCTAAGCTTCTCACCGCGGACATTCATGAAACCATGACCATACACCGTCCGTGGCAAAGGAAGTCCGGCCGCCAGGAGCATCGCTGGCCAAATCACACAGTGGAAGCGAATAATATCTTTTCCGATAACGTGGACGTCCGCCGGCCAGAGACGTGCAAACCGCTCGTCATCCCAGCCGAAACCCGCTCCGGAGAGATATGTGATCAGGGCATCGAACCACACGTATACTACTTGGTCCGGATCCCAGGGCAGCGGAATGCCCCAGTCGGCGCGCACGCGTGAAATCGAAATGTCCTCAAGCCCATCCCGTAGGACGTTGAGAACTTCATGACGCCGTGCCTCTGGCCGGACGAACTCCGGACAAGACTCGATGTGGGCCAGCACCGCGTTCCGAAAAGCAGAAAGCCGGAAAAACCAATTGGTCTCCTCAACCCGCTCCACGGGACGATGGTGCACCGGACAGGCTCCGTCCACAAGTTCCTTTTCCGTTACAAAGGCTTCACAGGACACGCAATACCAGCCATGATACGTGCCCCGATAAACATGTCCGCGTTCATGCAGCCTCCCGATCAGTGTCTGCACCGCGCGGACGTGACGCTCGTCGCTTGTCCGCATGAAGGTGTCGTAGCCGATACCTAGATGGCGCCAGGCAGCGGAGAATATTTCCGCCATCCGGGCACAGTACGCTTCAGGGTCTTCGCCTCGTTCTCGCGCAGCCCGAAGGACGTTCTGCGAGTGCTCGTCGTTGCCCATGAGATAGTAAGCGGAACGCCCGCGCAGCCTCTGGTAGCGCGCCAGAGCATCCCCCGCCACCTTTTCATAGGCATGGCCCACATGTGGCGCCCCATTGGGATAGTCGATGGCGGCGGTGACGTAGTACGCCTTCTGGTGCGCTTTTGCCGTGGCGGCCATCTCGCCAGTCGTTGGATCCATTGCTCCCATCATGCGCCCTTCCTCCCGTCGCGCATGCGCCACATAACCGCAGGCCATATGGTCACGACCCGCAACACACAAGCAACTGGCCCGGACCGGCCCTGACTTCCAATGGTGAGCGGTGGGGGCAGGACCATCCCGCCGGAGCGACGGGCACGCGGCATCGAATGCCGGCAGGCTGCATTGCAAGCAGGCTCCTGCGCCCGAAGGCACAGGAGCCTGCCTGCCGCACCAAGATCGTGGCCCACTACCATCGCACGCGCCATCGGGATATATATTTCGTCACAACCGTCCGCCCGTCCTCGACCGAATCCCGCAGCGGGCACGCGCGGACCTCAATGTAATCGGCTTTTATCGTAGGCACTCGCGGCAAGGCGTGTCAAGCGCACCCTGGGTCAGGGGTGCGCCCCACAATTGTGGTCGGGTTAGGCGGCGCTGGCCAAGCTCCGGGCGGCCGGGCGGCGCATCTGCGGCTGGCGCGCCCAGAAGCGCTTCCACTGCCCGGAGCGGTGGATGGC
>JAJYVN010000203.1 GCA_021791995.1 Bacillota bacterium | reverse complement strand
TTCGTTCCGGTGACAGTACGGAGCGGTCTGGAGCCCCGAGCCCCACGCTGGTGCACTGCACGACGAGATCCGCGTCCCGCAAGGCGGCCGAAAGGCCGGCATCCACCAACGCCAGAGGCGTGATTGTGCCCACCCGGTGGAGATCGTGCGCCAACGACTCCGCCCGGCCCACGGTCCGATTGGCGACGGTCACCCTTGCCGCGCCGAGGGCCAGTGCCGAGGCCGCGATCCCCCGCGCGGCCCCTCCCGCACCGAGGAGGACAATCGAAGTACCCACGGGGGACCAATGGAGCGCATCACGCAGGGATGCGAAGAATCCGGGACCATCGGTACTGTCCGCAAAGATACCATCGGCATCGAAACGCAGCGTATTGGCACTACCCGCCAACTCTGCCTGCATGCCGCGTCGATCCGCGAGACGAAACGCCTGTTCCTTAAAGGGCACCGTCACGTTGGCCCCCTGGAACCCAAGACAACCGAGGCCTTGCACTGCCCCCTCGAGGCGCTCCGGTGCCACCTCAAAGGCCAGGTAGCGGGCCGCTTTGCCGGTTGCGGCAAACCCCGCCTCGTGCATGGCAGGCGACAGGGAGTGACCCACTGGATTCCCGAGGACACAGAGCCAATCCAACGCACCATCTCCCCCAACCTACCACTCGCCCCCTGCGGGAGCTTCTGCGGACGGCGCAACGAGGATGATCCGCCCGAGCCGACATCAGAGGGACGAAACGGCCCCCGCAGCCCGGAGCCTCCGGAGCCAGATGCGCTCCACCACGCGTAGAATGCGCGTGGCGGGAAATTCATGGTGACTGAGAGGCGTGACCAGGATGGTGAACAGCCCCGCGCGGTTGCCTCCCAGGATGTCGGTGAACACCTGGTCACCAACAGCAGCCGTCTCCTCTGGAGCGGTTCCGAGCAGGCGGAGACAGGCCGCATACGCGGAAAGCGCAGGTTTACCCGCCGGCGCCACAAACGGCACAGTGACCGGGAGACCGCTACAAAACGCCTGCACGCGTCCAGGGCCATTATTGGATGCAATGCAACAGGCGATTCCCGCCGAACGCAATGCGGCAAGCCACTGCGCAGCCTCCTGAGGACAACGCTGGTCGTTCCAGCGCGTCAGCGTGTTATCCAGATCGATGATCACAGCCGCGATGCCCCGCTTGTGTAACGCGGCAGGAGAAATCGCAGTCACATCGGTAACCACGGCTCCCGGGATCAGAAGACGGCTCCAGGACACCTGCACTCCTCCCGTTCCGGCCCGAGTATACGCCGAAGGCGACCGGATGAGGGGATCAGCGGTGTGCACCTCTTTGCACGCTGCGTCATATGGTCTGCAACGGGCGCCGAACCGTAGGACCACTGCGCCATCCGAGAGGATTACCACACTGTTCCAATCCCCGCTGAAGCAAGGGAGGCTCGCATTTTGGGTGTGGGCTGGCTCGCCATCGCTGTGGTCGCCGCCCTGCGCGGCTTCGTCCTGCTCACGGGCTATCTGGGATCCTCCAGTTTTCCGCCGCCGCTTTCGCGCGACGAGGAACGAGATGCCCTCCAACGCCTCGCCGAGGGTGACCCAGCGGCCCGAAACCTCTTGATCGAGCACAACCTGCGTCTGGTGGCCCACATTTGCAAGAAATTCGAGGGCAGCACCCGCGAAGATCCTGAGGATATTATCCAAATTGGCACGGTGGGGCTGATCAAGGGCATCGAAACCTTCAACGCGCAAAGGGGTACCCGATTGGCTACCTATGCCGCCCGGTGCATTGAAAACGAGATCTTGATGTATCTGCGGTCCATGCGCAAGCACCGACGCGAGGTCTTTCTGGAGGAACCCATCACCAGCGATGGCGAGGGCAATGAGGTGACCCTGCTCGATATCCTGTGCGACGATTCCGAGGGTGTAGCAGACCGCGTGGTACGGGAGCAGGAGACCCGGCGCCTGATCGCGCTCATCAAATCACACCTGGGCCCCCGGGAGCGACGCGTGATGCAGTTGCGCTTCGGGATCGGAGGAGTCGAGCGAAAGACCCAGCGCGAGATCGCCCGTGAACTCCGCATCAGTCGCTCCTATGTCAGTCGCATCGAGAAGAAGGCCCTGAAGCGCATCCGCAAGGAGATGGAGAAAGACGTCTAACGCTCACCGTTTGGGGAGATAACGGGCGGTGGGCAGACCGTCTTCGGTGTGAAGCATCCACCGCAGCATCTCCAGGGTGAGTTCGGCGCGGATTTCCGCATACCCTGGTTCGTTCCAGAGGTCATGCAGCTCCGCTGGATCCTGCTCCACCTGATAGAGTTCCCCCCGGCCGTCCTCACTGTACAGGAGCTTGTATGGTCCCCGGCGCACCATCTTCAGGAGGCCGCTCTGGGTGAAGCTGTTCAGTTCATCCAGGTGTGGACCCGCATAGGCGAAGTGCAACGGGGGATACTCGTCCTCCGCGTAGGAGCGGCCACCGATCCCAAGCTCCGCATAGATGCTGTCCAACGCGGTCTCCGCACCCGATTGGCCCTGGAGCAAGGGCCAGAGGCTCCGTCCCTGCACACCGTAGGGCACCTCCGCCCCCATCACCTCGCAGAGGGTGGGCAGCACATCCACCAGAGAGACGAAGGCGTCCGCCACCGGTGCTTGTGGCGTGATGCCCGGCCCGCACCAGACCATCGGGATCCGAACCAAACACTCGGGCAGACCGATTCCCTTGCGTTGCAAGCCATAGTCACCGGCGTAGTCCCCATGGTCGGAAACAAAGATCAGAAGGGTGTCCTCGGAACGGCCTGCAGACCGGAGGCCGTCGACGAAGCGCTCGATCTGATCATCGATCAGCCGCAGCATACCACAGTAGTTGGCACGGTACCTCGGCCACGCGGCGTCATACCCCGGACGCTTACTCTCCCACAACCGGCGCATCCAGCGCCACTTCGGTCCCTTCCACTCCGCCGCCTCGGGTCCTGCTCGACGCTCTGGAATCTCAGCTTCCGGGAACAGATGAAAGTATGGGTCGGGGACTTGGTAAGGGTTGTGGGGTTCCGGAAACGAAAGCCAGAGAAAAAACGGGGTGTCCCTCTGCTCCTCCAGGCACTCCAACGCATCGTCCACAATGCGGAAGGGCAACTGACAGCTGAGCGGAAAGGGGGTTGGCTCCAGTGCGACCCCGTGGTCCAGCGCTTGGAGCCAGGCATCGAACTCCGCTTGGGCTGCCGTACGTCGATCACGGCGCCCACCCCCCACATGCCCATACTCCGACCAGAAGTCGAAATCAGCCCTCGTTCGGTGGCTGTGGTTCTTGCCACAGAGATGGACTCGGTATCCCGCATCGCGGAGCAGGGAGATGAGATCCGCGTTGTAGAAGGCGTGGCGGAGGCCGCCGTTCTCCCGCACGTGGGTTGCGCGTGGAAAGCGCCCGGTTAACATGCTGCAGCGCGCGGGTCCGCACACCGGCATGGGAGTATAGGCCCGTTCGAACCGCACGCCCATGGTAGCAAGACGGTCGATGAATGGTGTCGTGTCGAGCGCAAACCCCTCAGCCCGAGAGAAGTCCGCGCGCTGTTGGTCCGTCATGATCAACACAATATTGGGCCGTGACGCCACCACACCCACTCCCATCAACCGCCCGAATGCAAGGTGGCGGTGCGGACGATCTCGCGGTTCCACGTCCAGTGGTCCCGATACCACGTGCAGCACTCGAAGGTGTCCCCCAAGGCCGCCATGCGTCGCGCGAGAGCCTCCCGGTAGTGCGCAAGCATCGATTTGTGTTCAGCACTACCCGCCAGATTGGTGGTCTGGAGCGGATCCCGCACAAGATCAAAGAGGTACTCCCCACCATCCGTACGCATGCGCGCATAGGTGTAACGACCATCGCGCACCGCTCGCCACTCAAAACCATCCGTCCACCAGACGACGGCACCCATTCCCTGCAAAAACGCTTCCTCAGGGGCCGGTCCGGGTCGACCGAGGACCCAGTGGCTCAAATCGCTCCCTTCCACCCCTGGCGGCACGGGCAGATCAAGGAGGCCCAAAAGGGTGGGCATGATATCTGGCGTGTTCAGGCAGACGTCGGTCGTGGTGCCGGATGGTGCCCGGTTTGGCCACCGCAGCAGAAACGGAACACGGATCGCCTCTTCATAAAAGATGTTCTTGGCGATGCGTCCGTGCGCACCAAACATCTCCCCGTGATCGGAGGTGAAGACAACGATGCTGTCCTGGGAGAGGCCCAAGCGATCCAACCCCTTGAGCAACCGACCCAAGTTCCCGTCGAGGTTCGCAATCATGGCGTGGTAAATCCGTTGCCAACGCTCGAGATTCGGCCGCACCGTCTTCAACCACCACTGCCGGTCCAGGTGCGGCGCCCACGACTCGGCCGATCCGTCCGCATAGGTCTCGGGCGGTGGGAACGCCACGTCGCGAAAGAGATCCAGAAACTCCCGCGGTACATTGTCCTCATTCCATGGATCATGGGGGGTTCCATAAGAAACAAACAGCGCAAACGGCCGATTCGGATCCCGCTCTTCGAGCCAACGGAGCGCCGTGTCCGTCTGCGCATCGGGTTGGTACCCCGCAATGGGGATGCGTTGCGGATCATCCCAAAATTCGAAGCTGCGGTAGTATTCATGCCAGAAATTGTTCGTCCGCCAAAAGCCATCGAACCCCAGGCGATACGGACCCGGGGGCACATACTGGTTCGCATCCCGATCATGCCGCGCCGGCTCAGAGGCCCAGAGGTGCCATTTGCCGATGTACGCGGTGTCATAGTCGGCCGATTGCAGCACGTGCGCCAACGATCGGTGATCTGGATTCATGCGTAGCTCGTTAACCACCATCCCCGTACTGCTCGAGTACTTGCCTGTGAAAAGCGACGCCCGGTAGGGCGCACACATCGGCGAGCCGGAGATGCACTGACGAAAGTTGACGCTCTCGCGGGCAAAGCTATCGATGTTGGGTGTTTTGGCCCGCCCCTCACCTGCATACCCGCAAGATTGGTAGCGAAGCTGATCCGCAAAAACAAAGACCACGTTTGGGTGCTGCATCGCCCTGCCCCCTTGTCACACACCTGTGTTTGGGCATGGCGCGTCCGATTCCTGCCGCCCGGCGACGCCTCTCCCCTGGAGCCACAGATGCCAGAGGCGTGGAGGGCAAATCGGGTGCACCGGGGAATCCTTACATCCAGTGAGGATGAGGAGGATGCCCGATGGAGCATGACCGCCTGAGCACGATATCAAGAAACATCTTGGCAGACATTCTGTCCCTCAGCACCGCCGTTGTCCAAGGTCCGGCCGTCTCGCCCGAGCAGGAAAAGGAGATGCTGATGACGATCCAAGCCCGGCTGCACGCCATCATGGAGCATCATGGGCACGAGCCAGACAGCGAGGTGGTCCGCCGCTTTCGGCAGGCCCACCCCGAGATGTTCCACAAAGACGGAAGCGACGAGTAGACATCGACGCTTGACATTACTCGCCGGTGATCGGATGATGACCCTATGATAAGGGAACAGATGCTCTCGACAGGGCAAGCCGCAAAACGGTTGGGCATCTCTGTTCGCACAGTTTACCGC
>JAJYVN010000202.1 GCA_021791995.1 Bacillota bacterium | reverse complement strand
CAGTTCCTCCCGTGCCCACGCCCGCATCTGTTCCATCGCTTCATTGCCGGTCCCCCGGCCTTCCGTTCCACTCGTCATACTCCTCTCCCTGGCCCGGAATGGGATGGACCGGCTCGGTTGACCGGGCCATTCAGGGGAGTTCTCGCTCCTTCACACCATATCCTGGTTATTCTAGTATATGGCCATAATAGTTGTTTATTCCTCACAATGGTGGGGTCGACCCGTCGCAGCGTCACAACCCAAACCATCCAGCGGTCGAGCGCACCAAGACCGGAAGCAGGTAAGCGCTAATGGCAGCGGGAAGGATCAGGGCACCCGCGAGCGCAATGCCAGCACCGAGATACACCCGTCCCGGCAGGCGGGGGGGATAGCCATGCCTCCATGCGGCTACCAGACCGAAGGAACGCCAGAGAGACAACCCCCCGGCAGCAGTTAACAGGGGAAGGCTGAACACCGCGCTGGGGAGGGTCGTGAGCATACCAAAGGCCAGGCCCTCCCACCCATTCTGCACGAACAGAAACCCAAGCCCAAACCCCAGAGCGAATCCCTGCCCGAAGATCGAGAACAGCACCGCCACCGGCCCCCATGGCCAGAGGCCAGCCAACCACACCACGAAGGCAACGTGCTCCAGACTGCCTAGGGAGTGTATAAATACCCATCCGTCGTGGGGAGAGCGCTGACCAGCCGCCATGCTACGAAAGAAGGAAGCGAGCAAAGCATTTAACGTCTGGCGTTCCGTCACGGGGACCCAGAGGGCGGCCAGGCCACCACCCACGATCCCGGCGAAAAGCGTCCCGACGCACAAAACGACCGGCCAAGCCCAAGGGCGCGGTGCCGAAGCCGTCTCCACCCGCTTCACCCAGCGTCAGCCTACGCGATCTCTGGCCGCTCCATGACCGACAACCCTTCCGTACCGGCCACCGCCCCCCGGCTGCAGCACAAGCGTACCACGACGCATCGCGTCGACCACCGCACCAACCCGCTCCCCCGCCACCGCGGCGATGCGCTCCAGGGGTGCCTGGTGCGCGATGAAGAGCTCTGGACCCAAGGCCTCGACCAATCGGCGCAGCGTAACCGTCCCCACACCAGGAAGCATGGAGAGTGGAACCTGCTTGCGATAGGGGGGCCGATGAGGTGGGTGTTCGGGGAACGGTCGATCCGCCACCTGCGCCAATCGGTCCGCCACCCCCAGGGTCATCAGCCGCTCCTGACCGCACACCGAGCATCGCAGCACAGGCGGTGGATCGGTCGCCTGCACCCCGCATGCTGCACAGAAGGTCCGATGATACTTCCCCAACACCGGATCGAGCCCATAGTTTGTCAGCACCTGACGCTCTCCCGTTCGCTGTAGGCACCGCCGCACCTCGTCCCACTCGGCGGCGCGCAACGCCAACTCATTGCATTCCCGTCCCATGCTGGGCAGGCTGTGCGCATCCGAGTTGGACAAAAAGGTTAATTGGTGCAACTCGCTGCAGCAGTCAGCCATAGCGCTGTCGGCCGAAAGCCCAAGCTCCAGTGCCGCCAAGCGAGGGGCCACGGCTGTTCCGAGGCCCCTCGGGGGCTCTGCGGCCAGCTGATCCATCGCCCCATACAAACCACGATGGGGTGTAAAGGCATGCGCGGGCAGACACGCCGCACCCCATTCCTCACACCAGGCCACGAGTTCGGCAACACCGAGGTCACGCGCCTGTTGCGTGGAAAGACTCGGGTTTTTGACGTAAGGCTCAAGCCGTGCCGCCATCGCCTCAAGCTCTACCATGCTGGGGACAAACACAAGAAAATGTACCGGGCGACCACGGAGCACTAACTCGATCTCCGCTCCCAAGAGGAGCACCAACCCATCCCTCGACGCAAGGCCACCGCCCCCGAGCGATCGAAGCGTACCCGCCGCCAAGGCCTCCGCCAACTCGCGTCGCACAGCCGTGGTAACCGCGTCCACCAAGCCAACCAGGTCCAGCCCCTTCTGTGACCGAGCCGTGGTCAGGATGCCCTGCAGCGTCAGGGCCGAGGACGCCGTGATCTTCACAGGCCGCCCGCCGGCCTGCCCAATATGGACGTGGAGGTCTGCATAAAATCCCGTCATCGCACTACTCATCGGCGAGGTCTCCCGATTCCGGCCCATCATCGGTCAAACCCCGGGGGTCCACCCCTGCAGCAACGTCCCCGACCCAATCCGGCACATCCGCATCATCCTCCTGGTCGCTTTGGGGAAAGTTGCGCCGAACCGTCACTTCGAAGATACGATTGGTCGCGTTGAGCGTAGCCCGCACCGCGGCGTCGACGATCCCATTACGCACGACAGCCGAACCGGAGAGCACGGCCGGTTCGCCGCGCGCGGCGTGATGATGAAGGAGACACACCACCAGACCGTACCCTCCGAGCGAGACCCGTGCGACGTCTACCAAACTGAAACCGTGACTCGGCACGAGCGATTGGTTGAGTGCCTCTAGTGCGGCCTGCGCTGCGAGACGAAGGGTGGTGCTGTCCCCGCCCGCCGGCCCCGCGGCGCGCCCCAACCACTCTCCCCGCGGAACCTCGCGGTCCCGCACCGGCCTACCAAACGGATCGACAGGGGGCACGGGGGCAAGCGCCACGGAAACCTCCGTCCACGACCGGACCGGATCGGTCGTGATCGACAATTGCTTCAGACGGAGACGCACTGCCTTGGGCCGCGGAGACGTCTGCGCCAATTGCGCCACACTGATCCGACGGCGGTCGACCGCCAGTCCCCACCGTGCGTGCAGCGCAGAGAGGACATCGCGAGCCACCGACTTCGGGCTACGGGAGGAATCCGCCAACACGTGGATCTCCCGTACCGCTCCCCGGTCATCGAGAACAATGCGCGCTGCCTCCACACCGGCCAAGCCCTGAATCAGGGCCTCAACCTTGCTGACTGACACCGTGGTCCGCGGCGGTCCTTCCCCGTGTTCTGCCAAATGTACGCCCGGATGGGCTCCGGGCTCCACCCCTTCCGCCAGTCACATTGATCACCGCAATCGCCGTTCAGAGCCGTAACTCCATCCGAAGCTTGTCCGCGACCATTGCAATGAATTCCGAGTTCGTTGGTTTACCGCGGTCCGAATTCACCGTATGCCCAAACAGGGTATGGATTAAATCCACATTCCCTCGATTCCACGCCACCTCGATCGCATGCCGAATGGCTCGTTCCACCCTGCTCGGCGTGGTCTGATATCGCTTCGCGATGCTTGGGTAAAGTTCCTTGGTCACGCCACCCAGAAGCTCCACCCTTTGGACCACAAGACAGATCGCTTCACGCAAATAGAGATAGCCCTTGATGTGCGCCGGAATGCCAAGCTCGTGCAGTACCTCCGTGACCTCAACGTCTAGCGTCCGCCCATCGGAAGCGGCCGCGCGGACGCTATGGCCGTTCGCAATCTGCCGAATCCGCTTGGCAAGCACGGCAAGATCAAACGGCTTTAGAATATAGTAGTCCGCACCTAGGGCAACCACCCGCTGCGCGATGCTCTCCTGACCAAACGCGGTAAGCATGATCACCTTAGGGCGTCGGTCCATCCCCATGGCGTTCAGCTGCTCCAAAACACCGATGCCGTCCAGATGCGGCATGATGATGTCAAGGACCACAACATCCGGTTTTTGGGCCTGGACAAGTTCAAGAACCTGCCTTCCGTTCTGCGCCACGCCAGCGAGCTCGAAGTCACTCTGACTCTGCACATATTGAGAAAGGAGTTCACAGAATTCACGATTATCATCCGCCACGAGCACACGGTACGGACTCGTAACCTCCACCGCGGCACCCATGCCTTCACCCCCGCGCTATTACCGACTCGCCCACCCCGGCCGTGGTGGCTCCCGCCGGCACTCTGCAAGATTCGCTCAAAGGTTGGGGTGTCCTGCCACAACTGCTGTGGATAACCTGTGCAACCATCTCTGAAAATTCGTCATTCATCGCAGAAATGCTTCCATGCACCACACGACCCAAATTTTATGATACTCGTGCAAGGGCAGCAATCGTAGCGGGCGCAACCAATCCGGCCTGTTCCGCCATCCAGATTGCCAAAACACCGTAGCCGCGGCTCGGATCGCGGACAAAGACGTGCGTGACGGCTCCCACGAGCCGCCCGTCCTGGACGGTGGGACTTCCGCTCATGCCCTGAACGATCCCCCCGGTTGCCCGAAGAAGCAACGGGTCGGTCACCTGAATCGTGAGGCCTTCGGCCGACATCGAGCGCTCCGGATAGACGGCGGTGATGTCGACGGGGTATGCCTCGACCGAAGTTCCTCGCACAACAGTCAGCATGGTCGCCGGACCTTGATGCACCTGGTCCTCGAGCGCAATCGCAACCGGAGTGTCCCACCGTGTTGTGGGCAGTGAGCCATCCAGGCGACCAAAGACGCCCAACGGGGTGTTCGCAAGAACCGATCCGAGGGAGTACCTCGATTCGAGAATACCCAGTTTTTGACCAGGATCACCAGGTTCGCTTTTTTCTATTCCCGCAATCAGGGACGGAACCATGTGACCAGACGCCAGCGGCAGCGTTATGCCCGAGCCGAACACGACCGGATGCCCCAACGCTGCATAAACACCGCCCGGCTGATAGAAGGTGAGGGTCCCAATACCGCTCGCACTGGTTTGGACGGGCACACCGATCCGATAGATCCCACCGGAGCGCTCGGGGCGCACAGAGATCTGCTGATGCGCAGTCCCCCGAACAATTCCCAAGACAAGCGCCTCGCCGGTCTGACCCGCGTTTTGCACGGCCAGACGTAAGGCATGTGCACTCTGCACGGTTTGACCGTCAGCCGAAACGATACAATCCCCCGGACGGAGGCTGTCCCTTCCGATCCACGGCAGAAGCCCCGCAGCCGACCCCACCACCAGCACGCATGCGCTGTGCAGGATCAAGCCGATGGACTGCCCCCCAGGGATCACCTCCGGGACCTCGACCGCGTCGACCGTCAGCGCCCCCCACGGCAGGAGTCCAAAGATCCGAAGATCCACCTCGAAGCTGCCGGGACGCTGGGCCTCGAGATCTAAAAAGCCTTTCGGGAGCACCGACCATCCCCCAGCGGTTCCATTCAAGAGCTTGATGCCCGATGGGGGCACGCGTACCGAAACCATGCCCGGCAGACCAATCGGAACAGCGGCCCTCTGCCCAACCGCCACAGTGATCACCATCGGCAGTTGCAGAAGGGGCCGGATGCCTGGGAGCAGGTCGATTCCCAAAAGCGAAACCGCCAGGGCAATTCCGACCCGGCGCATCCAGGACATGGCCGACGCTCCTCTCCCTTGCAGAGCGTCCCCCTGGGCGGGATGGGCTATGAGCGGATGAACCGGTCGGAATTTAGATGCGTTTCCAGGGATTATGGTGGGGTGCAGCGCATGGCCTCAGACCCGCCGCGGGGTTGTCATGCCAATGGCAAGGAAACCAATAAAGGACAGGCTTAAAAGGCTATCGCCAAAGCTAACCACACCGCTCGGCAGTGGCCTCGGCAGTGCCAGAATGTCCCCCAGGTAACGCCAACCGGAGAGTTGATGAAAGATGACGTGGGTCGCAAGGGTTCCGGACTCCAGTCGCG
>JAJYVN010000201.1 GCA_021791995.1 Bacillota bacterium | reverse complement strand
AGTCGTCACCTTTCCTCGTGTTCCGTTGCGGCGGCGTGCAGACTGGGGTGGAGCGCCCTGACCGCCCTGCGCACGAACACCTGAGTCCCCCAATACGTTGGCTCGACGATGTTCCAGAGTCGATAGAGTCGTGGTTGGAGTGGTAGGTCCCACTCCCCGGTAAACTCACTGACCTCAGGCCAGAACCCACGCTTGAATCGATAGAGCCCATACCCCGGCAGTCCTTCATGGAGATGCTTGGGTATTCCCGTCATGTCATACGACCAGCAGCCTCGCTCACAGGCACGGCAGATCATGGCCCACTGGAGGGCGTAGG
The DNA here is from genome assembly GCA_021791995.1 of Bacillota bacterium. Lineage (GTDB taxonomy): Bacteria > Bacillota > Sulfobacillia > RBS10-35 > JAJYVN01 > JAJYVN01. The sequence continues at coordinate 5,265 of JAJYVN010000201.1, read as the reverse complement.
AAGCCATCACCTCCCGCTGCTCGTTGGCGGAGGCCCCATAGGCGTAGACCGCCTTCTGGCCTCCCACCAGAAGGACCGCCGCAGCCAGAACGCGGCCCTGGTACCGAGCGAGGTAGAGTTCCACCCTCCCGTCCAGCGAGAGCGAGTCCCACACCTGCTGGAAATAGGGTAGCGTCCGCTCGCGGAATCCGTCTCGGTCACAGGTGACCATGAGGAGCTGATGAAAGGTTGCTAGGTCTCCCCTCCCCCCACGCTCTACGGTGACACCGCGCTTGACCGCCAGTCGGATATTGTAGCGGGTCTTATGGTGACAGCGTGCCAGAACCGCCTCCGGCCCACCTTTCAGCGGGACGATAATGTTGAAACGAGGCTGCATACCGTCAAAGTGGCCGCGGCGATGGCCGATGGTATACCCCCGGAGCAACAGAGCTCTTCGGACCGATGCATCGGGAGGGGTGACGTAGGGGTCGATCTTGCACAGCACCGCGCGCCACCGGTCTCCTAAGCGGCGTAGTGCATCCGTCATACTGTCGAGGACCCATGGGTCACGGAAGTCGAGCACCGGCCCTCGCGGAAGGTAGAGCACCGAGCCTCCCGCCGGTAGGGAACGGCAGAGGACGGATGCCGTGCCACGAATGTTCCCACCACGATCCTCTGCGATGAGGCGAACCGCGGCCCAATGCTGGTTACGGCGCAACTCCCCCCACGCCCACGACTGCAGAACGCTGCCCGCGGAGTGGGTATCCACGAAGCGGTCAAAGCGCTCCTTTTCGCGGTTAGCGGCCTCACGCACCCGTACGGATCCACTGGAAGGCACCGTAGACACTTCGGCCGGCGCATCCATCGCCATTTGCGTTCTCTCCCCACAGCAGCATCGGTGCACCATCCTATCGTCTTGTCACTGCCGCCGGTGCCTGACCGCCGTGATCGACTTCGTTTGTGTGCGAGGGAAACAGTGTGATCCGAGCGTCTTACTTGTGTTGCCATGCGTCGATAATACGAAAAACGTCACATAATACACCCATTTCGATCTGCGCCGTGCCGTAGGGGACTAGAGAATCGCTGCGGTTTATCTGTGTCCGAGAAGACCAGATAGACCAACCACCAGGGCGGAATTGGTCCCAACTGGCCGGGCAGTACCGACGGTTGCTTGTCTCCTTTGTCCCAGGATTCTCACATTTCATTGCCGATTGTTCGGCACTTGTCGCCGCGAAGGGATGTGCGGTGGTGTGCCGAATGTCTGACAGTGGATGCAATGGAGTTGGAGGTGCCTCCGCTGCCTGATCAGTCCGCACCGCTCGATGTCGCACGCCTCATGGAACCCAAGGGTTTTTCTTCCGTCGCCAAGAACGTTGGCATCAAGGATGCCACGCTGGATTTTACGGTCGTCTTTTCGGAAGTTCCGAGTGCTGCGGCCGCCGTGTTTACGCGCAACACCTTCTGCGGTCATCCGGTGACAGTCGGCCGCGAACACATTCGCGATGGTCAGCTACAGGCGGTGGTCGTCAACAGCAAGAACGCCAACGTCGCGACGGGCCCCGCAGGGCTGGAGGCCACCCGGGAAATCTGTCGCCTGGTGGCCGGTGCGTTGGCGATCCGGTCGGCTGACGTATTCCCCTGTTCCACGGGTGTCATTGGTCGCCCTCTTCCCCTGGATCGTATTCGGGCGGGGATCGAAGGGATTCGTGGAGAGTTGCGCCCTGGGGAGTTGGGGCGCTTTGCCACCGCCATTCTGACCACAGACACGCGACCTAAGCTGCGGCGTGTTCCGATTGGGGATGCGGTATTGGTTGGGTGCTGCAAGGGCTCGGGCATGATTGAACCGGATATGGCAACCATGTTGGCTTTTTTTTTCACCGACGCACGGATTGAGGCCCGAGCGCTGGATCACGCGTTGCGCACGGCGGTCGACCGGTCGTTCAATATGGTGAGTGTGGACTCGGACACCAGTACCAGTGATACGGCCGTCATCCTGGCGAACGGCTTGGCGGGCGATGTGCCCGTGGATGCCTTCACCGCTGCACTCACCGCAATGGCAGAGGAGTTGGCTCAAGAGGTTGCACGTGACGGTGAGGGAGCGACCAAACTGCTTGAGGTGTCCGTGTCGGGGGCGCCGGACGTTTCGGTGGCGCGAAGGGTAGCGAAGCAAGTCGTCAATTCCCCGTTAGTGAAATCGGCGATTTGGGGAGGGGATCCGAATTGGGGGCGAGTTGCTATGGCCATCGGAAAAGCGTTCGACCTCCCCCTCAATCCCGATCGGGTCGTCATTCGGTTCGGTGGGGTTGCGGTGTATGCGGGCCGCGACCTCGGCCCGGAACCGCTTGAGGCGCTGCGCACCTACCTCCAGGGAGATACGGTGGCGATTGGCGTGGATCTGGCGTTGGGGCAAGCGCATGCACGCGTGTGGGGATGTGACCTGAGTCCGGAGTATGTGCGGCTGAATGGCGAATACACGACTTAAGGCGTGAGGATGAGTGCGGTGCTGGTGCGGCAGGTTGCGCGTTTTATTGGAACGGCATCGTTGATCTGGCTCCTCGCAGCTATCAGTACTGCTGCCTTTTTGCCGCGTGGCAGCGGACTGAACAACCAGGACCAATGGTATCTCGTCTCGGCAGGGGCGGTCGGTGCGGTACTGATCATCCTGTTGGGAGTCGCCGCGTGCCTCGGCATCGGCTACCTTCTCCGCTATGAGTTGGATGGTCCACTGCTGCTCTCCGCCGTTGGATTGGTGGTTTTGGCGCTCGTGCTTCCACCGGGGCTGCTTCTGTTCTTTCTCCCGCCTCCGGTGGGGCTCCTTATTAGTGGTGGATTGTTGCGGGCATTCCCGGAGCGTTAGGCGCACTGAGTCAGGGAGGTTTTTGGGTTGAAGGAAGTCCATGTGCCCTCGGATCCACGGGGACAAGCTACGGGTACGGCATGGAAACCCCGGATCCTGGTCTCTGAATTCATGGACCCGGTGGGATTACGTGTTCTGGAGGAGCACGTAGTTGTCCACTACCAGCCGGATCTCGCCGTGGATCGCGGCACACTGCTCCGCGCGGTCGCAGATCACGACGCACTGATTGTGCGCAACCGGACCAGGGTGGATCGGGAACTGCTGGAGCACGCTCCCCGCCTGCGGGTTATTGGTCGCCTCGGTGCGGGACTGGACAACATCGATCTTGATGGAGCGCGTCAGCGTGGAATTCCGGTCACGTATGCCCGGGGAGCGAACGCCGAGGCCGTTGTGGAGTATGTTTTTGCGGCGTTGCTCCACCTCGTGCGGCGCCTTTCGGACGTCTCGGCGAAGGTGCGCGCTGGGGAGTGGCCACGCGAGGAGTTCATCGGGCGCGAACTGAGTGGCCGGGTGCTGGGCCTTCTCGGCTTCGGTGAGGTCGGACGGAGGGTCGGTCGGGTCGGCCTCGCCTTTGGCATGCGTGTTGTTGCGCACGATCCGCTGATCACCCAGGACGATGTGCGCGGCTGGGGGCTGGATGTGCCCCTTTGTGCCATGAAGGATGTTATCGCCGAAGCGGACGTCCTGTCGCTCCACCTGCCCCTTCTGCCCGAGACAAGCCACCTCATCGGGCGTTCGGCCATGGCAACCATGCGTCCTGGTGCGATTATTGTGAACGCAGCCCGCGGGGGTGTGCTCGATGAACAGGCTTTGGCAGAGGCGCTCGCAGCGGGGCGTATCGCTGGAGCTGTACTGGATGTGCGCGAACAAGAGCCACCACCCCAACCGGACCCCTTTGCGTCGTTTGAGCACGTGGTCCTCACACCGCACCTGGCTGGATTGACCGTCGAGGCCCAGGAGCGTGTCGGCGCATCGGTAGCCCGGGATGTGCTAGCTGTATTGCAAGGCGGGGAGGCGGTTCATCGGGCATAGACGATCCCATGACCTCTCCGCCTGGAGAAAGAGCGCCCCTTTGGGGGAATTGCAACACATGAGGAGGACAGGCCTGGTCGGGCGGAGACCGCCGCAGTGCGCGGGCGGTTGGGTGATACCAGGCATGAAAAACAATGGCAGAGGCCGCAGGCAGGTTTGCCAAGGGTTCCCGTTCCTATCTGGATCACTTGGAGTGCGCTCGCTGTGGGGAGACCTATGCCCCAGAGCGTCCCCAGAATTTGTGCCGTTGTGGTGCTCCACTGTTGGCTCGCTACGACTTGCATGCGATCCGTAAAGCGCTGCAACCAACCGATCTCGTCGGCCGGGTGCCAAGTCTTTGGCGGTATTGGAGCTCCTGCCTTCTGATGATCCGCAGCATGCGATCACCCTAGGAGAGGGCTTCACTCCCCTGCTGCCGACGGCCGGGCTTGGGAAGCTCTATGGATTGGACGATCTCTGGATCAAGGACGAAGGCATGAATCCCACGGGAACCTTCAAGGCGCGTGGCGCGGCTGTGGGTGTGACCAGGGCGCGTGAACTCGGAATCCGGCGACTGGCGATGCCGACGGCTGGAAACGCGGGAGGAGCGTGGGCAGTCTATGCCGCTCGGGCGGGGATGGAACTCTCGGTTGTGATGCCTTCGGACGCACCAGCCCTCAATCAGAGGGAAGCGTTCGTTGTTGGTGCCAAGACCTACCTAGTGCGCGGGTTGATCTCCGACGCGGGAGGCATTGTCGCACGCTATGTGCACGAGACGGGTGCCTTCGACGCCTCGACCCTGAAGGAGCCCTATCGCATTGAGGGTAAGAAGACGATGGGGTACGAGATCGCGGAACAGTTCGGATGGAAGCTCCCGGACGCGATCCTCTACCCGGCAGGTGGCGGGGTCGGCATTATCGGCATTTGGAAGGCACTTGCAGAGATGGAGGACCTCGGTTGGATCCACGGTCGGTGGCCGAAGTTGATTGTGGTGCAGGCAGAGGGTTGCGCGCCGTTGGTCCGCGCCTTCGCGGAAGGTGCGGAAGTCTCGGAGTTCTGGAGCGGAGCAGCCACCATTGCCGCCGGCATTCGTGTCCCGAAGGCGCTGGGCGACTTTCTGGTCCTCCGAGCGTTGCGCGAGACCGGAGGTACAGCCGTGGCGATAACAGATGCGGAGATTATGCATGCCATGCACGAGACCGCTCAACGCGAGGGGCTCTGGGTCTGTCCCGAGGGAGCCGCCGCGATTGCCGCCGCAGGCAAGCTCAGAGAATCCGGATTTTTGCGCGCAGATGAGCGTGTCGTGGTCCTCAATACCGGTACCGGAATTAAGTATCCGGACCTGGTGACACCCGAACTGCCCGTCCTCTCTCCCGACGGCAACCTTCCCCCCGACTAACCCTGCCGTGCGCGGCTTA
>JAJYVN010000200.1 GCA_021791995.1 Bacillota bacterium | reverse complement strand
GAGACGTTAAACGCCTGTGGAGCAGAAGGCTCTGGCCAGGAGAACGGCCTGGTGAAACCGGCTGCTGCGAAGCAGGAACGTTCCAATAGGAAACCGGCAGTAGCTGGCAATAAAAGACTATAAGAACAGGAACGGTCGCAAGGGGCATCGCCGTCGCCTGCTTGCTTGGTCCTTTTCGCGCCTGTTGGCTTTCCCACGCTACAAGGCTGGCTTTTGTCGGGCGTCGTTGACGGCGAAGAGTGCTTTTGCATCAATCGGTTGGGGTGAATAACTGGTGGCAGATCCCTGGGTGCTGCACCTTGTGACCGATCGTCTCGAGAGCCGCTGGTCGGTGGAGCGCGTGATCGCGGACGCGGCCGCCGCAGGCGTGGACGCGATTCAGGTCCGCGAAAAAGGGCAGCCAGCCGACGTTGTGTGGCAGACCGCTCAGGCCGCACTACGGGCGGTTCGGGGTTGTGATCCTGAACCGATGGTGCTCATCAATGATCGTATTGATGTGGCCATGGCGGTGGGGGCATCCGGTGTCCATCTTGGGGGTCGTTCCCTTGGGGCAGCGCTTACTCGGCGACTCTTGCCGCGAGAGATGGGATGGGTCATTGGGGTCTCCGTCCATTCGGTCGAAGAGGCACGTGACGCTGCCGCGGCCGGGGTCGATTATGTCACGTTCGGCCAGGTAGTGGGATACGCAGGGAATACGCCCGGAGTGGATCGGCTCGCGGCCGTGGTGGAGGCGGTGTCACTTCCGGTGCTTGCGATTGGCGGCATCACCCCCGAAAACGTGTGCACGGTCCTCGAGACTGGATGCGCGGGGATTGCGGTTATCCGGGCGCTGTCGGCAGTGGATTCCCCACGTGTGGAGGTCCTGCGGTTTAGGGAAGCCATGGCTCGTTCGAGCATTCGGCCGCGACGACCACTGAGTGCTGTGGGTGCCTCAATCCGTCAGAATTCCCGAAATAGCAACAACATTTGCAATTCGGAAATGGGCGACGTAGAATGAATTGGTAGGTATTCAAATGGAAGGCCGTTCGTTGTGACGGATATTCTTCGCCGGAGGTAAAAAGTGAAGCGAAGCCTGTTATTCGGAATGGGTCGGCCGTCGGTGGCCGTGCTCATTCCGTTCTTGGTCGGCGCGATGGTTGCTGGGTGCGGGGCGAGCGCCGCAGGTGCGGGGGGGGTGGTGCAGGCCGCACTCGACAATTCCGTCACAAGCCTTGATCCGGCGCAGGCATCGGATGCATCGACGTTTGAGGTCTTGGCCGCTGTGGATGAAGGCTTGGTGCGTATTAACCAAGCGGGCGAGGCGGAGCCGGGTATCGCCTCCAGTTGGCAGGTGAATGCGGCTGGAACGACGTACACCTTCCATTTGCGCTCGAATGCGCGTTGGTCGAATGGCGCTCCGGTGACGGCGGAAGACTTTGTTTACGCCTGGAAACGCGCCGTTAATCCGGAGACGGCTTCTCCCTACGCCAGTGACTTCAGCCTGATCAGCGGAACGGCTCCGCTCTTGCAGCCCCTGCCGTCGACTTCCGATACTTCGGCGTACAAGGCCGCGCTTGCCCAGGTGCCGCAGGAACTCGCTCAGGTGCAGGTCCAGGCGCCGAATGCAACCACTCTCATCGTGCAGCTCACTGGTTCCGCTCCCTACTGGATCGATATGACAGCCCTTCCGGCATACTACCCCGTAGATCCCGCCATGGTGGCCAAGGCGGGATCTAGCTTCGGCACCAAGGCATCCCTTGCGGTGTATGATGGTCCGTTTGAGGTGTCGTCGTGGACCCCGGGTGCGCAGTTCACGCTTGTCCGCAACCCGGACTATTGGGATGCGTCGACCGTCCAAATCAAAGGTATCACCCTCCATGTGGTGCCGTCCGCCTCGACGCAGGTCGACATGTTCAAGGCAGGAGAATTGAGTTTGCTTGAGGTTCCCGCCACCTACCTCAAAGAGTTCTCAGGCAATCCTGATTTTCATCAGGTTCCGGGGAGCGATTCCGGCATCATTGTGGCAAACACCCGCTCCGGGAATCCCACGGCCAATGCGAACCTGGACTGTGCGGTCTCTGCGGCGCTGAATCGGAGCGAGTTTGTCAATCAGGTCTTGGGTGGCGGATCGGAGCCGGCTCCTTCCATTGTTCCCCCGGGTGCGCAACCGCCTGGAGGCCAGTACCAGGTTCCGGCTGGCGATCTCCAGCCGGTGGACGGTGATGCTGCACTTGCAAAGTCCGATCTGCAGGCTGCCCTCGAGCAGATGGATCTATCGAAAGCCCCGACGCTGCGCCTTTTGGTCCCGGCGGTTGCCTCGGTGGAACAACAGGCACAGGCGTTGATCGGGATGTGGCAGGCGGTGGGGATCCCGGTGCAGACGGTGCCGCTCGATACCTCGGCGCTTTTGGGAGATGCGTCGCAGGGGGACTTCAATCTCATGCTGTTTGGTTGGAACGCGGACTATCCGGACCCGACGACGTTTCTGGACCTGTTTCTTCCGGGGAACCAGTTCAATTTCGGTGATTTCGCCAACACCGCCTATGAGCAGTTGCTCAGTACGGCAGGGACAGCGACGGGCGCAGCCCGCAGTGAAGACCTCGCAAATGCCGAAGGGGAGATCCTCCACACCTGCGCGGTGATTCCACTCACCTGGAACCTGACGTCTTACGTGACCGTACCCAGCCTTCACGGGGTGGTCGCGGATCCATTTGGCACCCCCTTCGACTTTCGTTGGGCTTCCCTGAGTACGTCCAGCGCGGCGAAGGGTTAGAGGACCACGGTGCGGGGAGGAGATACCCGGAGAGACCCGAGAGGCCTCTTCGTGTATCTCCTTCGGCGTCTGGTGGTTTCGATTGCTGCTGCGTGGGCGGTGCTCACGATCACCTTCGTGCTGATCCACGCCCTTCCGGGAGGACCGTTCGGTCCCCGGATTCTACCGCTGGCGCGGGCTGTGCTCGGTGCCAGGGAGGGGCTGAACCGACCGTTATGGGTGCAGTATGTGGTATTTCTCGGGAATTTGTCGCGAGGTCAATTGGGGCGATCGATCACCACAGGTATTCCGGTTCGCACGATCTTGGGGGAGACGCTGCCCGTCTCCGGCTCCCTCGCAGCCCTGGCACTGTTGTGGGGGCTGCCGGTGGGCGCAGCGACCGGGTTTTGGGTCGGACGGAGGGAGAACGGCCGTCGGCGCGATCCCGTGTCCACTGCGATGGGTGTTGTGGGGTCTCTGGCGGTTTCGGTGCCAGCATTCGTTGTGGCGGTGGTGGGGGATTGGCTGTTGGGGCTGCACTGGCGCCTTTTGCCGCTCAGCGGGTGGGGAACGGCTGCAGACCTTGTCCTTCCGGTCCTGTCCCTCGGCCTGTTTCCCATGGGGGCAGCGTTTCGCTTGGTGCGCGCAGAGACCAAGACCGCGTGCACGCAGCCGTGGTGGGCCAGCGTGCAGGCCAGGGGACTGGGCCCTGGGATGCGCGCGCGTTATCTCCTGCGATCGGTGCTGCGACCGCTTCTCGCGGTGTTGCCGATCCTGGGTGCGGGCCTGTTGACGGGGACGCTGGTGATCGAGCCGATCTTTGGCATTCCGGGCTTAGGGATGGAGATGCTCTCTGCCATTGGTCACGAGGACACTCCCGTGGTGCTGGGTGGTGTTTTTGCCGTCATTGCAGCCTACCTCGCACTCTCGCTAGTGGTGGATCTTGTGTTGGTCCTGCTGGACCCACGCACATCGCCACTGCGCCCTGCGGAGGTGGAGCGGCCACCTCATCCAAGCCCGCAAATCCTACATTGGATTCCGATACCCGGTGCGGCGACCGCTGTTCGCCATTTCTTAGCGCACGACCTGCCGCGGCCCAGCGTTGCCCGGGCGCACGCGACCCCGCGTCATACGGGCTCTCCCACCCAGCGCTTCGCCGCTACCCTGCTTTTGAGCTTGGTGGTTGGTTGCTTTTGTGTTCTCGGGCTGGATCCCTTCCCCTACTGGCAGCAGAACCTCTTCGCGGGCAACCTGGGACCAAGTTGGGCGCACTGGCTCGGCACGGACGCACTCGGACGGGACCTGTTGGCGCGCTTGGCGGCGGGAGCCCTGGTCTCCCTCGGCGTGGCGGCGTTTTCCGCGCTCCTCGATGTCCTGGTCGGCGTTCCGGTGGGTGTCATGCTTGGTTGGTACAGTGACCGCAACGGTTTGGGTTCCGCCGTGCTGGATCTGCTCTCAAGCGTGCCCATGCTGCTGATTGCCTTCGGGTTGTTGGCGCTTCTCGGTCCGGGACTCCCGGCCCTGATTGTGGCCTTGGCCGTTGGCGGATGGCTACCGATGGCGCGGGTGGCGCGCGCCGAGACGTCTGCGATCCGCCAACGCGGATTTGTTCAGGCCCTGCAGGGGCTCGGGCTTTCCACCCGGGCCATCTGGTGGCGGCACGTTATTCCGCATTTGATCGACCCGATCGCGGCCAACGTTGGCCTGACCGTTCCAGGGGCGGTGTTCGCCGAAGCGGTGCTCTCGTTCTGGGGCATTGGCGTCCAGCCACCCCTGCCGAGTCTGGGGCGCCTCATTGCCGACGGGTACCAGGTACTGTCTCTGTACCCGCGGGAGACGCTTCTGCCCCTTTTGGTTGTGGTGTGGATCGTGTGGGGCTTTCAATTTCTCGTCGACTCCCGCGTTCCCCGTGCGGGTGTCGGCGGAGCCGGCCGCTAGCGTCATGAGAAGTGGAGCAGCGCGCGCTTGGCCTGAGCCAACTCCTCCTCGGCATTGGCTCGCGCGGTTGGGTTCCGGAGACACTGCTCAAGCGATTCGGTGATGATGATCACCGCAAGCTTATTGATCGCCGCGCGCATGGCGCTCAACTGCATGATCACCTCGTCGCACGGTCGCCCGTCCAGCAGCATTTGCTGGACGCCGCGGGCCTGTCCTTCAACGCGCTTGAGGCGCACGAGGGCGCTAGACATCGACGGGCGGGGCAGGGCCTGTGGCATGATCTTCGGTTCCCCCTTCGCGTGATACCTGCGGGATCCTCTTGCGTCGGAGCCACGACCATCGTACAATACCCCCCAGGGTATCAGCAAGGGGAATACGCAGGGGGTGTCGAGGATGGCGGTATTGTCGGATGCTGATCGGCGCGCGGTGCGGAAGATGTTCGAGAACGCGTCGCGCGACGTGCGGCTCGTGCGGGTGACATCAGGGGCCGGGGGGGAAGACGAGGACGCATTCGCCGCGGCGATTCGCGAGGTGGCAGATGAGGTGTCCCAGGTCCAGATCGAGGTGGAAGATCGACGGTTCGATGAGCGCGAGGGGTTGGTGGAGCGCGCTCCAGGCCTTGTGTTGCAGGATGGCACGGGCCGCGATCTCGGGATCCGCTTTTACGGAACTCCGGGGGGGTATGAGTTCGGTGCCCTCGTGACCGCGATGGCCGACGCGGCTTCGGACGGTAGCGCCCTCAGCCAGGCAACGCGCGATCAGTTGGCCAGCTTGCAGGATCCCGTGCAGATTATGGTTTTCAGCACACCGACCTGTCCTTACTGCCCGCGGGCGGTTCGGCTTGCTGGACTGATGGCGCTCGCTTCGGAGCACGTTCAGGCGCAGGCGTTGGATGCCATGGCCTTCCCGCAACTCGCAAACCTCTACCAGGTGCAGGGGG
>JAJYVN010000199.1:2891-5640 GCA_021791995.1 Bacillota bacterium | reverse complement strand
TGGATCCTCTGGACGGCATGCTGGATCGGTGGTGGGGCACCATGCCCGGCTACTACCGGCCGCGGCAACTGCTTGAGGCGTTTTTGCTGTATCTACTGGTCGGTTATCGGAATCCTGAGCAGACCAAGGCTGCTCCGGCCCAAGACTTTGGTCCTCTGCTTGGTCGGAAGCGGGCACCGTGTTGCGCTACCCTGCGCGCCAAACTGCCCGCATTGGCCGTGCAGGAGAGCGCCGAACCGTTACAGGAGCAACTAGCGCTGCAATATCTACGCCTGGGCTGGGTACAACTCGGTTGGTGGCTGGTGGACGGCCATTTCAGCCCATATTTCGGCCAACAGACTTGGGCCAAGTCCTGGTGGCCTCAGCGCCGCATGCCCCAGCGCGGCTACATCCAGGATTGGGTGCATGATCGCCGTGGCCGTCCCCTGTGCATGCATCTGACCCAGGGATTTGAATGCTTTGGCGACCAGCTTGCTCCCCTGGGCCAGACCGTGCGCCGACTCCTGGGGGAGGTCAGTCCCTCCGATGTCCCGATCATCGTCTTTGACCGCGGTGGCTACAGCAGTAACGTATTCACCGCCCTCAACGCACAGGGGGTGGGTTGGGTCACCTGGCTCAAAGGAGCCAAGCCCTTGCCTGCATCCGCCTTCACACAGAAGGCTGAGATTGCTGGTGGACGGGTTCATCCCATCCGAACGGTCTACTACGCATGCACCACTCACCGTGTTCAGGGGTGTAACGATCACGTCCCGGCCGTCTTCTGGCATGACGGCGACCCCCAGCACCAGGTGGCACTACTCAGCAATCTGACCAACCGCCAACCAGGCGCGTGGTCGCCTCCCCAGCTGATCACCATGCTCAGCGGACGCTGGGCCCAGGAAAACTCCTTCAAGGCACAGGTTCACGACCTGGACTTGATTGGCCTTGTGGATATGCCCACGAGCCCTGCGCCAACACGCCGGTCCCCAATCCCCGTATCCGTGCTTGGCGCCGCCGATTGGGTGAACGCGCAGCCCAGCTACGACGGCACATGGACCGCCCGGAACCAGTTGCGCCCCAAGCTGCCGCCCGCTATCGCCGTCGACTGGGTATCCTCCGCGGGCAGATGACTCGTCTGCAGCGACGCATTGCCACCGCCCCAGCCACCATCCCTTACCGCGACACCGGCGGTGCGGCCACGGCGCAACTCCAACCCGGTCGCGGCACCTTCTTTCCCGTCCTCCGCGCCTTGGCCTATCACCTTCGACTCCAACTCCGCGACGGCATCGCCGCGGGTTTTACCGACTACCGCGAACGCGACAAGGCCCTCCGCGTGCTCCTGCATACTCCCGCCCGCTGGGTGCATACCCCCGACGCAGATTGGGTCATCTTGAAGCACGCACCGATACCGCGCTACGACCGCGCCATCGCCCGCCTCATCGACGACTGCAATGCCCTCCGCCCCCACGCACCCGGCCAACCTTCCCGCCCCCTCCGCTTCGCGCTCGAAAACTGCCCCTGATCTGCGGATCTGTGCCCAAGTGCACAACGGCCTACCTCAAATTTGCCGAACTCTGAGGATGGTCCACCGGCTCGTCGAACTACGCAGACAACGAGGACGTTATCAACGGCTTTCTAGATTATGTGTCTTCCGCTACATCAGGAGAGGTCGCGCCGAATGCGGGAATCTACACCACCGAGTACTTTTGGGGACAGATCGTTGACAGTTCCACGTTTATCCCGACGAGTGCCTTTGTCTGGTTTGCGGCGGGATGTGGCGCGTGTTCGGTGGCCTGTGCTCCTTGCTCTTCATGCTCAACGACGGTACAGGACGTTGAACAGGCATGGTCCACAGTGTCACAAGGATACCTGGGCGGACAATACCCTGTTGTATGGCAATATTGGCTCAGCGCCAGCGGTTGTTCACCGAGTTGTGGGGACTGGGTTGTGACGACGCAGGATCCTGCGGGAGGTGACTATTCCGGCCAGGGCCTGGGGCAGTTCTCACCAGCCAGTGCTCCTTCGGGCGACGTTTACAGTAGTTGTTGAGCCCACTGCTAGAGCAAGGCGTCATTGGGCGCGTTCGACACTGGAGGAGGCCTGTGGGAATGTGGACACAGTTTGATGGATCGCTTCCGTCCGCTCGGAGCAATGCATCCATAGCATATGACTTCGCCAGGGGCGTGTTGGTGCTGTTTGGTGGGATCGGCCAGGGTCCCGCGCGTGGACTGCTGAATGACACTTGGGCTTGGGATGGGGGGGCGTGGACAGGCGTACCTGAGTCACAGGCACCCTCGGCGCGATGTGGCGCGTCAATGGCATTTGACGAAGCCAGAGGTGTTATGACACTATTCGGCGGAAGAGGGTCTGATGGTGCACCACTAGACGACACCTGGATATGGGGTGGCGGGTGGTCCCGAATTGACAGTCCACTTTCGCCGCCTAGTCGGTCTGACGCGGGCATGGTGTACGATCCTTCGAGTGAGCAGGTGATGCTATTTGGTGGGAGGGGTGCTGCGGGGACATCGGTAATGGCGGCTGCTCCGGTACTTGGTGACACGTGGGCATGGAATGGCTCAACTTGGTCATCCACCGCTTCTGCCGTACAGCCGCAGAGCCGAGCCTTTCCTATGCTGGCTTACGATGGGGTAAACGACGGGATCATACTTTTTGGAGGAGAAGCGTTCGGCGGGGCTCAGTTGCAAGACACATGGATGTGGAAGGATGGCGCGTGGACCCTCCAATATCCTTCGGTCGTGCCGGACTTGCA
>JAJYVN010000199.1:0-2881 GCA_021791995.1 Bacillota bacterium | reverse complement strand
GGACTTGCAACCCATTATCGGGGGTATCGCGGAGACACAAGGTGGAACTATCCGGGTATGGGGCCTATCTCCCACTGGGACGGTCGGCCCAAGCTGGGGATGGACGGGGGCGACTTGGATGCCTGATGCCGAAGGCGTGTCCGGGCCCCAAGCATCACTGGCAGCCCTCGCCCTCGGGTACGATTCCGAGTCTGGACAGACAATTTTATTTCTAATCCCGCCATTGAATGCGGCGGAAGTCTCGGCTGCGCGGAAGCGTAACCGCACGATGCAGATGTGGGTACATTAAGGCTGGAGATCCCCCTGCAGATGATAGGGCGGGGGTGGATATTACGTCAAGAACGCGACAACCACCAATACCACTGCGGGCGTCTTGCCTTCTCGCTGTACACCTCGGCGGGTCTGCGCAACAGGGAGGATGGTCCCTATTTATTGTGGGCGGATGCAGGGCGGCGCCCCATGTGGGCATCCTGAATTCCAGTTTGCTGGCGAGTACACAGATCATGGTGATGAAGTGGTCGACCTTGCGGTAACGACTGCGGGCCTTGATAGCGTGGACTGACGTGGACTTCGCGGTCATGAGCAACGCAAAGCACCGATCCAGGGACGGTAAGGGCGGTGTCACAGGGATTGCGCATATTGGGTGTTGGCCGTGTTGGCCCTGTTGTCGCGGCAGGACTAATCGCAGCGGTGGCTTGTGCCGGGTGTGGAAATCCCCAGGTGCCCAGCGCTATTGGCTCTAAGACGGGACAATCATCTTCGAGCGTGAGTCTGACATCGGCGACCCAATCGCGTTCCAGCGCGACGAGCGGAGCAGTGCGTAACATTCTAGCGCGGATGACCCGGGTGTACATAGGAGTGGACGGCACTGGTTGGGGGTTTGTGGGAGACACTCTCTGGGTAACTACGAACAACGGAGCCGCGTGGATGAATGTCACGCCGCTTAACCTCCCCAGCGGTACGGCGATGAGTTCCGCTTTCTTTGTAAATGCCCGGACGGGATGGGTCTCCTACACCGAGGGCATAGGGTCCGGAACAAACTGCGGAGTGCTACGAACGACCAACGGCGGTCACACATGGGCCGCAACCAAGGTAGGGGTGAGTGGCAGCACGGTGTTTACGAGCGGATATCTCGACTTTGTCAATTCATCTGACGGTTGGCTGACCGCCGTGGTCAGCGGAGCTATGGGAGCGGATCAATCGGTCCTTTACCACACGTCCGACGGTGGCGCAGAGTGGGCGGACATCTCTGTGACGTCGGGGCTACCCAGCGGCGGCTTGGGCACCGAGAATGGCGTTGTGTTCTTGAACGGAACGGACGGCTGGTGGGTGGGAGGCACCCTGTTCAAGGGCCCCATCGGATTGTATCATTCGACGGACGGAGGTAAGACTTGGGCCTTTCAAGAACTTCCCACTCCTTCCGGATTGAGCCTCACTCAGGTGGAGAACAACGGGGTTCAAGTGAATGCACCCCGCTTTTTCGGTGATGGGGACGGTGTACTTACTCTTACCACAGCGACCGGGGTCGCGATTTACTCCACCACCAACGGTGGTGCTACGTGGGATGCAACGATCACGCTGCCCGGGGAGTCTAACGCGCCACAGTTCGTGTCGTTGTCGACGGCGTGGAGGGTTGATACTTCTGGGGCTGGCGTACAGATCACCCATGACGGCGGCAAGACATGGTCGGCAATTGAGATGCCTGCCGGGTATTCCGGTGGCGAGTTCTACATGCAAGGCGTACAGGCGGCTGTTATCTTAGGCGAAGGGAACACTCTTTGGAGGACCGCTGACGGCGGGAAGACGTGGACAGCGATCACTGCCATCGTGAGGGAGCCCTGACGGAAACCCGGAGACCGTTGGGGATAGGGAGCCGACCGCAGAGTCGGGTGTGGCGCGCGACTCCACCCTGAGCAATAGGTCACGATAGCAGACTGGAAATGAGGGGCTGATCGCCACAGTTTGGCACACGATTGTCAGGTATAGGATAGCCATGGTTCATCAGGCGGCTAGAAAAGCTCCCTCTCTTCGGCTTGGTCGCACGGTGCACGCACCGAGCCAAGCCGAAGAGAGGGAGCCCGCTGAGCGTAGACCAGGCCGCGCTGTCCCACAAGCCCCATGCCTCCGCCCCGGACCGTGTACCCTGGACCCCGCACGTCGCGTACCACGCCCACGTCCTGCAGAGACTGTCCCGCATCTGTGGCCTCCTCACCGTCGCCAAACTGCTGTGGCAGTATTAGAAGGGTTGCACGACGAACCACGCTCGGGACGGCCGCCGGTCTTTCGCGTCGCGCAGCGATACGAAGTCATTGCATTGGCATGTGATATTCCGGCGAATTACGGGCACGCCGAACTGCCCCTCTGGACCTGTGATCTGCTGGCCGAGGTGGCGCCACGCGAGGTGGAGGGGCCGACGATGAGCCGGTCGAGCATCCATCGGACGCTCCCCAACACGCACTCCATCCGCATCATGTACGCGGATGGCTGCACCGTAAGGAGCCAGCCTTTAAAGAGAAGGTCAACGAGGTTGTCGGTCTATATCTGGAACCGCCACCGGACGCGGTGGTGTTGTGTGTGGATGAAGACTCGGGGTTGCAGGCACTGGAGCGTTCGTATGAATCACGCTTGCCGCGTCCGAGGAAGCCAGGGAAGTACGAGTACGAATCCAAACGTCACGGTACGATACCGGTGTTGGCGGCGCTGGACGTTGCAACGGGAAACGTAATCAGCGCTTGTGACCCGACGCACACAGCGGACGATCTCGTAGCCTTCATGAACACAGTGGCTGACTCGTATAAGCGCGCGAAGCAGATCCATGTCGTCTGGGATAACCTCAATATCCACTATGACGGCAAAGACGAGCGTTAGACGAAGTTCAATG
>JAJYVN010000198.1 GCA_021791995.1 Bacillota bacterium | reverse complement strand
GGGCGAGGATACGACTCTTGAGGAAGAACTGGCTCAGGATGTCTTGGACATCATCACGGTTTTTTCCGCCCGGCTCTACGGCAGCCGCTCGCGAAAAAATCAGAAACTGCTCAATGGCGTGAAGCAAGTCGTGGAGGAGACATCATCATGATTCTGGCGCATAAAATTGCGCTCGATCCCAACAACGTGCAGGAGACGTATTTCCGCAAGGCCGCCGGAACGGCCCGGTTCGCGTACAATTGGGCCTTGGATCAGTGGCACCAACAGTACGACGCAGGGAAAGCCGATCCGACGTGGCCCAAACCGACCGAAGCGGCTCTGCGGCGTCAACTCAATGCGATCAAGCGCCAAGAGTTCCCGTGGATGCGGGAGGTGACCAAAAACGCGCCGCAGATGGCCATCCTGCATTTGGGCCAAGCGTTTCAGAATTTCTTCGCCGGTATCGCGGAGTATCCTACGTTTAAGAAAAAGAACCGTCACGACAGTTTTACGTTAACCAACGACCAATTCACCATCAAAGGGCAGAACGTGCATATTCCGAAACTCGGTGGGGTTCGGATGCACGAATCGTTACGCTTTGTCGGGAAAGTGCTGGACGGCACGATCTCCCGAACCGCGGATCGCTGGTTCTTCAGTGTCACCGTTGAGATTCCCGATCCTCCCGGTATCCGCCGTGAAAACCAAACGGTGGTCGGGGTAGACTGGGGCCTTTCGGCGTTGGCCACGCTCTCAACCGGCAAGAAAATCGTAGGACCGAAAGCCTATGCGGCGGCCTTGAAAACGCTTGGTCGGTTGTCGAAACAGTTCAGCCGCCAGATGGAGGCCGCTAAGATTCGCGCCGGGCTTCAGCCCGGCCATCCCGTGCGACCGGCAGGTCGCAATTCTTGTTAGTGAAAGTCTGACCCGTGCGAGTTAACTCGTTCAAGTGCGGTAGGCAACAATGGCAGGGTGTTCGCCGTAAGGCGAAATCTGATGGGCCTGAGCCGAATTTCGGGGCCGTAACGAACTGTGAACCCGTGGTGGCCTGACGAGGGTGGCGAGCCTTCGGGATTTGTGCGAAGCCTACTAACGCGGTGGTTAATGGGGGTATCGCTACCCGATAGCGAGAACGGAACGAGCAGCACCGCAGCGTACCCCGTCGGGTGCTTAGGGATGGCACCGAAAGAAAGAATTGCGACTGACCCGGTGAGACCCTGTCTGGTCCAAGAGTCCACAACGTGGGCAATGCGATGACCGCCAATCCCCGCTCTTGGGTGGGACAGGGAGTCGGAGACCGGCATAGTACCGAAGTACCGCAGGGGACAACAGAACTCCGCGGGAATGGGAAGGGCGGTCACTTCGATAGGATTCTAACATGACAGTGCGGGCTGGTAAGGCAAGATTGGGCTTCGGCCCTAGCGACAGCTGCGCCCCGACCGGGGCGCCCGGACGCATTGATGGAGGAAACGAGGATGACACAACAGAGAAAGTGGTATAGTCTCGCGGATAAGGTCTGGAACCCGGCAAACTTGGCCATGGCCGCCGCGTCGGTCTTAGCCAACCAAGGCGCCGCGGGCGTCGACTACCAGAGTTGCGACCAGTTTGCCGAACATCTGGGGGAGGAACTCGATCGACTTGGGCAGGCGATGCGAGCGCATCGCTACCAGCCCCTGCCAGTCCGCCGCGTCTGGATACCGAAGCCGGGAACCACGAAACAGAGGCCCTTAGGCGTGCCCGCTATCCGGGACCGCGTGGCGGAAGAAGCCATGCGGCGAGTCATGGAACCCATTTGGGAACCGACCTTTAGCCCGGACAGCTACGGCTTTCGGCCGGGGCGTAGCGCCCACGACGCTGTCCACCGCATTTTCGACCATCTGGAGCAGGGCTATCGCTGGGTGGTGGATGCGGATATCCAAGACTACTTTGGCTCGATGGATCAGCCACTACTGATCGACAAAGTGGCCGAACGGATCTCCGACGGCACCGTGCTCGGGTGGATTCGCGATATGCTCCGAGCCGGCGTCATGGACGCCGGACAATGGCACGCGACCCCTCGGGGAACCAGTCAAGGGTCGGTTATCAGTCCCCTGCTGGCGAATATCTACCTCGACGCCCTAGACCAAGTCATGGCCGCATTACCGGGCATTCAATTCATCCGCTACGCGGATGATTGTGCGCCGCGAAGGCAACCAGCCTGCTAGCAGGCTGGAGCCGAACTGCGCCACGAGATGAGGGGAGGTCCCTCGAAACCGCTCTACAGGGGGAGGTTTCAAACCACCGTCAGCGGCTGAGGACAAAAGCCTCGGTCGTGAGCGTGACGGAAAAGGCGGAGCTGGACTCCGTCAGGTACGGGCTAGGGAGCTGAACGCCAGTGAACCCCTGACGACGTGTCGAAAGCGTAGGGACGTCATCAAAACCGGGGGGTAGTCGTTAACCCGGGACAAGTGGAGCGGAAACCTGTTTACTGGCTTCACGATGGCCGGCATGAAGGGGGCAGGAACCTAGCACAGGCTCGGGCGCGGAACGCGGGAACCTTCGCTGTGATGCCAAGGGAACCGGTCAAGTGGATGCCCCACAAGACCCTAAGTACCAATGCACAGCAAGGGGCAGAGGCCCTTGTAGTAGTGATGAAGCGGCGTAATGGCCGTGGAGCCAAGGGGGGCCAGTATCTCAGGACACTGTTCGGTGTCAACCGAAAGGGAGGAACACATGGATAAGCCCAAACCGTACGCCATTTCCCAATGGCTGGTGTATCAGGCGTATGAACGCGTGAAAGCCAATCGCGGCGCCGCAGGCGTCGATGGGGAAAGTCTGCGGATGTTTGAGAAGGACCTGAAGAACAATCTGTACAAAGTCTGGAACCGGATGTCCTCGGGGAGTTACTTTCCCCCACCCGTCAAGGCGGTGGAAATTCCCAAGAAGACCGGTGGCGTCCGAATCCTCGGGGTGCCCACGGTGGCCGATCGGATTGCCCAGACGGTCGTCAAGCTTACCTTTGAACCATTGGTCGAGCCTCTCTTCCATCCGGACTCGTACGGGTATCGCCCCGGACGGTCCGCGCATGACGCACTGGCACAGACCCGACGACGGTGTTGGCGATATGACTGGGTACTGGAGTTCGATATCAAAGGGCTCTTCGATAATATTCCGCATGATTTGTTAATGAAGGCGGTGCGCAAGCACACCGATAATCCGTGGGTGCTCCTCTACATCGAGCGATGGCTGGTCGCCCCTTTGCAGCGAGCCGACGGCTCGCAGGAACCGCGAACCCGCGGCACTCCACAGGGGTCGGTCATCAGTCCAGTACTCGCTAATCTCTTCCTCCACTATGCGTTCGACGTTTGGATGAGTCGGCGGCATGCCGACCAGCCCTTCGAGCGCTACGCGGATGATGCTGTGGTGCACTGTCGGTCGTATGCCGCAGCGGCGGCGCTCAAGGAAGACTTAGCGCGGCGCTTGGCGGAATGTGGATTGGAACTCCACCCGACGAAGACGCGGATTGTCTACTGCCAAGACGATGACCGGCGCGGGACGTACCCCGAAACGAGTTTTGACTTCCTCGGGTATACCTTTCGCCCCCGACGGTCGAAGAATCGCCAGGGCAAGTACTTCATTAACTTTACCCCGGCGGTGAGCAATGCGGCCCTCAAGGCGCTGCGACACACCGTCCATGAGTGGCGACTCCATCTTCGCGTGGGACACACCATTATGGACCTCGCCCGGCAGTACAATCCCATCGTGCGTGGATGGATGCAGTATTACGGCCGATTTTATCCCTCGGCGCTGTATCCCCTCCTGCGGCACATCAATCGGGTGCTCATCCGATGGGCGACGCGCAAATACAAGACGCTGGAACATCACACCCGACGTGCTGAACATTGGCTCGGCGGGGTGGCCCAACGTGAGCCACACCTGTTTACACACTGGCAACGGATACGGCCTGCGGCGAGGTAGGGGAGCCGGATGAGCCGAGAGGTTCACGTCCGGTTCTGGGAGAGCCTCGGGGTGCAAATCCTCGGGGCTACTCGCTGGTGCGCGCTCGCGCGCACCAAAGAGGAGGCCGAGGCCGCCCTCACGACCGCCCAGAAGGTGCTCAACGCACTGCGATTGACGCTGCACCCGGAGAAAACGCGCATTGTTGATATCCGGGAGACCGCATTCGATTTCTTGGGATTCACCTTCTTTTGGGTGGTGTCTAAGGACGGTTCCGGTCGCCCCCTCTTCGGTCCGAAACAAGCGGCCATTGAGCGGTTTAAGAATCGGGTCCGAGAGCTCACGCGGCGCACCCGTCCGATGAATCTGCAGATGGTGATTGACGACCTGGCGCCGGTCATCCGAGGCTGGGGACAGTACTTCACCATTAGTCACCACGGGCACTACTATCGACTCGATGCCTGGATTCGCGAGCGATGTCGTGCCTTTGTGGCCAAACGCTGGAATCGGAGTCCCGCCCTTGATGCCGAATGGACCAATACCCGCCTAGCCAATATGGGCTTACCCTCTCTGGCTGTGATGCGCCGCCAAGTCAAGGCGCAACTTCCCCGCCCTTAAGGTAGGGCAACTATCGTCGGAGAGCCGGATGTGGGAAAACCACAAGTCCGGTTCGATAAGGGGACGGGGTTCGTAAGAACCCCTCCTACTTTACGCTGGCGGACGATGAGCGGGTCTTGGAGCGAGAGGTGGCCTTGCTCGACGAGCCGGGTCAGCTGGTCGATGCCGTCCACTTTCCCCTCGACGGCGTGGTCTCCCTGGAGATCCCGGGGCACTCGGGAGGTGGGGAGATAAGCGGGTCCAACCCAAATGACCGGCTCCTGATGGGGATCCTGAGGGCCGCGGCGGACGCGGTAATCGTTGGAGCGGGGACCTTGCGGGCCGTTCCCGGGCATGTTTGGACTGCGCAGCACGCCTATCCTTCCGCAGCCGAGGAGTACAGGGAACTCCGGCGGCGGCTCGGGAAGCCCGAGTATCCGCTCAACGTCATCGTCACATCGTCGGGCCAGCTCGACCTTCGACTTCCCGTGTTCTCGTCCGGCCAGATTCCGGTCCTGGTAGTGCCGACCGGGATTGGGGCTCGGCGCCTTGTCGCCGCGCGGCCCCAACCGTCGGTCCGAGTCATCGCAGGCCAAGCGCGCGGTCCCCTGAGCGCGAAATGGATCCTCAACGCGGTGAGAGCCTTGGGAGACCATCACCTCCTCGTAGTGGAGGGCGGCCCCCACCTCATCGGCAGTTTCTTCGAGGGCGGTTGCCTCGACGAGCTCCATCTCGGCCGGGCCGACGGTCGCTACGCCCGCACCCTCGGCTCGATCGCCCGGCCCGCCCTGGTCGTCTTGGACGACTTCTTGCTCACCCCCGCCGGCGTCGACGCCTGCAGGGACCTGCTCGAAGTGCTCGAAGAACGCGCCGGGCGGCGCTCGGTGGCGGTGGTCAGCCAACTACCACCCGACACCTGGATCGCCGCCATGGCCGATCCCACCCTCGCCGAGGCGATCACCGCGTCAGCCTCAAAGGTCCGTCCATGCGAGCCCGCCAGCCCCCCACATGACCCTCGTCGGCCTCATCGCATGGCGCCCGCTGCTCGCCGTCGCCATCACCGTCACGTTCATCGCTGCCGGACCGGAGGCGCCAGGCGTCGGCCACGACGGCAGTGTCGGCGACGTGAACCTCG
>JAJYVN010000197.1 GCA_021791995.1 Bacillota bacterium | reverse complement strand
TCCGGTCTCGGTCCATCTCCACCCCCACACCCCTCCAAGCGGAAGACCCGCTCGCCAAGGGACATCGCATCCTTGACCCAGGCACCAGCCGAGCACGTCTTCGTAGATGGATCAAAGCCTGGCGCAACGATCCGAGCGACCTGTACCCCGGGGGCTTGTACGGCAACCTCCGCCGGAACTCACCCCCCCAGCTTGAGCTTCTTCCCACGGCTCAAGCTGAGGGATTCCCTCTGATGGCTCACCGAGGTGTCCTGCTTCGCCGGGGTGTCCGCCCACCCGTTTCCGTGTGGGTCGATCGTCTCCTCCACAGGTCGGCACGGGCAGTCCCACGGCGAGTTTCGAGAGTCCCGCATCTTCGATGTTCTGGGCAGCGTTGACGTCCCCATCCAGGGCCGCTCCGGATGCGGGGCACTCCGACTACCGTACCTCCAGCGGGCGATGGTGCATGGTATGGCGGAAGGCGTGGCACCGCTTACTGCTGGGGTACAAGCGATCAATTGGAACGAAGGTGCGACCGTACCACCGCGCCTTGTACTCCAGTTGCCGCAGCAACTCTCCCCAGCCCACGTCAGCGATGCTCTTGGCCAACGTCGGGTGCGCGAGCACCCCCTTCACGTTCCAACCCTCCGCGTATACCACTTGGTTTTCGCGGATGATGCGCGTGCTGCGTTGATACGTGAACTCCCTTCGCCGGTCGGCGATGCGGGCCACCTTGTGCCGCGCCCTGGTCAAACGTTTCGCGTCGCGGCGGAAAAAGCGTTCGTTTCCCACCTTCTCCGCTCTGCTCAGACCGACGGCATTCCGTAACCTGCGGTCGTGGCCAACGGTCGCGATGCCCACGGGCAACAAAACAACATCCTCCTCGATCGAGATGGAGACAAAGGAACGCTCGGCCTAGTCCTAGCTGACCGTGACGCTGGTTGGTTCCGCACCGACGCGCCACCTCCCACGGATGTCGAACGGCGTGTTCATCTGGGCGAGTGTGAGGTCGCTGCCTTTCCACCGAAAGCCACCGATGCGGTATGTGGCGCTCTGTCGATCGTGCTTCCGATGAAAGTGCGGGTACTGGGTGCGACCCGCGAAGAAGTTGACGAAGGTCGCACGCAGGTGCCGAAGTGCCGATTGGAGCGGAACGCAGGAGACTCCGGCCAGCCAGGACTTCTCCGCGTCCCTCTTCATCCCCACCAAGAGCCGATCCGTTTCCGCCCAGTCGATGCGCTCGTGGTGCTCAACCCATGCTTGGGTTCGCAGCGTAAACGCCCCGTTATACACGTACCGGACGCAACCGACGGTCCACCCCCGTTCACACGCTTGATCGTCGGTCGGGTGGAAGCGGTACTGGTACGCCTTGCGCTCCATGCCTTGCATTATACCACACTCATCGTAATGAATGCACAACAAGTCGGCTGATCCCCCTGCCGAAAGGAAGGGGCTTGCACCGCGCCTATTCGGTCAACGCGTTCGACTCTCGGTCAGCGCCAGCTGTGCAAATACGCACGCTGGCTGGCGGTGAGTTCGTCCACTTCCGCCCCCGTCGCGGCCAACCGCAGCCGAGCCACCTCTCGGTCAAGCCCTGGCGGCACATCCAAAACACCTGGTTCCGCATCAGCCGCCGCGATCCACGCGAGCGATAGCGCTTGCAAGGCGAAGGAGATGTCCATGATCTCCGCAGGGTGACCATCCCCCGCTGCGAGATTGACAAGACGTCCCTCGGCCAGAAGATTCAGGCGCCGGCCATTCGGGAGTCGAAATTCCTCCACGTTGGGACGGACCAGCTGCCGGCCAAGGGCCATCCGTTCCAGAGCAACCGTATCAACTTCGACGTTGAAATGCCCCGCGTTCGCCAGCACCGCGCCATCCTTGCAACGCAAGAGATGCTCCTCCGCGATGACACCCCGATCCCCCGTGCACGTGATAATGAAGTCGGCATCCGCCACCGCATCCACGGCCCGCCGCACCGCAAGCCCCTCCAAGAGCGCCTCGTTGGCAGCGATCGGATCGACCTCCGCAACGGTCACACGCGCCCCCAACCCCTGTGCGCGCAGAGCAACACCACGGCCACACCAGCCATAGCCAACTACGAGGACTTGCTTGCCGGCAAGCAGCAGATTGGTGGCGCGCAGTACACCCTCCCAAACCGACTGCCCTGTACCGTAACGATTATCGAAAAGATACTTCATCTTGGCATCGTTCACGGCCACCACCGGAAAGCGTAGCGCACCGTCCGTCGCCATGGCCCGAAGGCGAAGCACTCCGGTCGTGGTTTCTTCCGTCGCTCCCCGAACCCTGTCCACACGGTCGGCTCGCTCCGCGTGCAACAGGGTGATCATGTCCGCTCCGTCATCGAGCAGCAGTTGCGGATCATCGTCCAGGACCTCGCGTAAAAATCCCCGATACTCCTCGGGGGTTGGCGCATGCCACGCATACACCGAAACCCCCCGCCCGGCTAGCCCCGCACAGACGTCATCCTGCGTTGAGAGCGGATTGCTCCCTGTGATCGAGACAACGGCTCCCGCCCGTTGCAGGGCCAGTGCCAAACACGCGGTCTTGGCCTCCAAGTGCAGGCACACCCCGACGCGGACCCCCTGCAGGCTCCCCGCCTGGATCAACTGCTCGGTGACCGCCCCCAACACGGGCATGTGGGATGCGGCCCAGTCAATCTTGCGCTCACCCTCTGGGGCAAGCTTCCCGTCGCGAATACGTAATCCCATCCATCATGCTCCTTCCCGGACCGGCAAGAGCGAACCCGCACACTCGGTGCAGTTAACGTCCGCCACGGCCACCGCTGCACGGAGGATCAGACCTCGCACCCGAGCCACCGCCGCCGCCATCGCCTCCACCACCTCAGCGTGCGTAAGGGGATGGCCTGCAAGGCCTGCCGCCGAGTTGGTGGCGATCGCAACGGAGGCGTAGCACATCCCGGCCTCCCGCGCGAGAACGACCTCTGGGACCCCCGTCATACCAACCAGCTGTCCCCCCAGCTGTGCATAGGCGCGAATCTCGGCCGGCGTCTCGAAGCGTGGCCCTTCCGTACAGACATACGTGGCGCCAGTACCCAGTGCAATACCCTCTTCCGCAGCAGAAGCCGCAAGCACCGTGCGGAGCCGAGGACAGTATGGGGAGGTCATGTCCACATGCCGCACCCCCCATTCCCCCCCTTCAAAAAACGTGCTGACCCGGCTACGTGTGAAGTCCAAGAACTGATCACACAGACAGAGCGATCCCGGCGGGATCTGGGGAGTCAGAGAGCCAGACGCTGCGGTCGCGAAGACCGACTGAACCCCCATCTCATAGAGCGCCCAGATGTTTGCCCGGTAATTCACACGGTGCGGAGGAAGCGAGTGGTCCGCCCCGTGCCGCGCCACAAAAACAAGCGGTGTGCCAGCGTAGCTCCCCGTATGCACCGTCGCCATGCCGTAAGGTGTCGCAACAATCCGCTCGGACACGTCCGCCAAAAGCCCGGGCTCGTAAAAGCCTGTCCCTCCAATAATCGCTACAGGCTTCACAGGGCATCAACCTCCATCTCGCGGTGGATGCGACGGAGCGACTCCACGAGGCACCGCTGGTCCGGCGCACCCAGTCGGTCGAGCACCGTCCGCAAATACGTAATCCGTGCCGTCATCACTTGATCCATCACGCGTTGGCCAGTCTCCGTCACCGAAAGGCGCACCACACGCTTATCATGACCGTCCCGCACACGCTCCACCAGGGCTGCTTCCTCCAGCCGATCCACCAAGGCCGTCACCGTACTGGAGGCGAGGTACAATTGCTGACAGAGTTCTCCCATCGTGAGTCCACCCGCCCGCGCCACCGCCTGCAGCGCGTTAAACTGCGGTGGAGTAACCCGGGAACCCTCCAGACTCATTCGCCCGCGCCGCCGCACCAAGAGGGAGACACTGCGCAGCAGGCGGTCGATCTCCTCAACCTGATCGGTCTCTGGGTCCTCCGCGGGGGCGTTGGCACGTCCATCCGGGATCCATCGCATCGCTGGACGGAAGGTGACCACCGGGCTCCCTCCCCTACTCGGCTCCCTGAACCCATCCGTCGCTCGAGCGCCGATAGTGCAGCACATCGTCGGCGGCGAACCACAGTTCAATCTCCTGCGCCGCCGATTCCTCGCTGTCTGAACCGTGAATGAGGTTATTGCCAATATCGAGTGCCAGGTCTCCGCGAATACTCCCGGGAGCTGACTTAAGTGGATCCGTCGCCCCCATCAGAGCACGGACCTGATCGATCGCACGCGGTCCTTCCCATACCATTGCGAGGACGGGTCCCGAGGCGAGAAAGTCGATCAAGCCGCCAAAGAAGGGCTTCGTGCGGTGCGCCGCATAGTGTTGTTCCGCCAAGGCTCGGCTTGGCCGCAAGAGCCGTGCCGCCACGAGGCGGAGACCCTTACGCTCCATTCTCCCGATGATCTCCCCCACTAGTGCGCGCTCGACCGCATCCGGTTTAATCAGCACCAGGGTACGCTGCATTCGTCGACCCCTTTCCACAGATTCGTCTGAACACCTAGACTACCGGATTCTCCAGTTCTCCAACACCATCGATCTGCACCACATAGACATCCCCCCGCTGCAGCTCTGCCGTCCCGGCCGGTGTACCGGTCAGAAGGACGTCTCCGGGCAACAGGGTCATCACAGCGGCCGAAAACCGCACGAGCTCCACCACATCGGCGAGCATGGCCTTGGCAGGTGCCTCTTGCCGCGTCTCCCCATTCAATCGTCCCCGCACCATCACCTGCGCTGGATCGAGGTCAGTCTCGATCCAGGGGCCCACGGGACAGAATGTGTCGAAGGCCTTTGCCCGCGTCCACTGCACATCCAACTGCTGCAGGTCTCGTGCCGTAACATCGTTGGCGCACGTATACCCGAAGATAGCGTCTTGAGCCTCCTCCCGCCTGGGACGCCAGAGCCTCCTGCCCACCACCACGGCCAACTCCGCCTCATAGTCGACCCGCTGGGATTCAGGCGGAAGCACGATCGCATCCCCCGGCCCAATGACGGAGGTCGGAGGTTTCAGAAACAGCAAAGGATTGGATTGGGCCCGCAGCGTTCCAGAGACAACGCTGGCAAGCAGGCGATCTGAGCTTTCGCGGTCATCCCGATGGTTCTCGTAATTCAGGCCGACACCAATAATCTTCATCGGCTCACACGGCGCAAGGAGCCGCACGCTCGGGAGGAAAGCCTCCCCGCACGGCACCCCACCGTTGTATGGGGCAGATGTGAGAATCACCACCGTCGAACCGTCGAGCCGTGCCCAGGCAGGTCCCGTCGGAAGCAAGACACGCGCATACCGCAAGGTACACCTCCCTGTCAACGTGGGGCATCGCAACGCCCGATCCGGAGGTGTTGTACCATGCGGACGCAGCAAAAGGAAACCATATATACTGCGGACCGGGTCGTCGTCACTAGCCCGCCTTTGCCGGATTCGGCCGCATGCCAAGCGCCGCCAACACCGCAATGAATAGGAGTAGGCAGATGCACCAGAAGTGCTGCCCGTTACTGATCAGATTCTCGAGCCCGGTCTTCAGCGGCAGATAGCCCACCCCCTTGGGACCAAACAGATACATCCCGACATCGGGGCCGAATTTGTAATTTGGAACGGCTAAAAACACCACACTCACCACATACGGCAACCACATAGGCCAACTCACA